>NZ_JBSQOT010000001.1:0-171111 GCF_055117995.1 Deferrivibrio sp.
CCTCATGTGTTGCCATTTTCAGAAGTTTATTCAGCATTGCAGCAGGGGGTAGTTGATGGCGCTGAAAATCCATGGTCAAATTTTTATACTCAAAAGTTTTATGAAGTTCAGAAATATGTGACAGTTAGTTACCATGGCTACCTTGGTTATATGCTTGTTACAAGTAAACTTTTTATGAAACAGCTTCCTGATGATTTGAAAAAGATATTTCTTGATTCTGTAAAGGAAGCAACAGAGTATGAAAGAAAATTGGCAAAAGAGCTGGATGAATATTACTATAACAAAGTTAAAGAATTGAATAAGCTTGAAATTTATGAACTTTCTGAAGCAGAAAAGAAAGTATGGCAGCAAACTATGATGAAAATATATCCTGAATTCTACGATGTAGTTGGCAAGGAATATATTGAAGCTGCACTTGCAATCAATTAATTAAATTTTAAAGCAGACCCGAATATATAGTCCGGGTCTGCATTTTTTTATCCCGGGAGAGAGATAATGAAGGATTTATTTGAAAAGCTTGATAAGTATCTTGACTATTTTAACATGACAATAATGACCATCATGATGGCAGTGGCAACTGTGCTTGCTTTCATAAACGTGGTTTTAAGATATGTTTTTGGAACATCACTTACATGGGCCGGTGAGTTGACGTCTTATCTTTTTATATGGTCGGCTCTTTTTGGCTCAGCTTATGGGTTTAAAGTTGGACTTCATATAGGGGTAACAGCCATTATCCAGGCACTAAAGCCCAAAATCTCAAAAATTGTATTAACATTTTCACTTGTAGTTATTTTCATTTATCTGTGTCTTATAGTTAAATGGGGTTATGATTTTGTAATTTTTAACTATGAGCTTGAGCAAGTTTCAATAGATCTGCAAATGCCATTCTGGATAATTTACCTGTGTGTACCGATAAGTATGTCTATTGCAGCTTATCAGGTACTTATTAAAATAATAAAAACGATAAAAATACCTTCCGATAAATTCAGCTATGATATGGTAATGAAGGAGCAGCACTGATGATAACGGCTATATTATTTTCTTTACTTTTTATATCACTTTTGCTTGGAATCCCTATTGCTGTTGCCCTGGGACTTGCCACTTCTTTTACAATGCTCGTCTTTACTGACATTCCTGCTCTGGTTATAGCCCAGAAGATGTTTACTTCTATTGATAAATTTGCCCTGATGGCAATTCCTCTTTTTGTGCTCGCCGGTAACTTTCTTTCTCAAGGTGGAGCAGCTGAAAGAATTATTCGTTTTGCAAAGGCAATGGTTGGTCATCTCCCCGGCGGACTGCCTATGAGCGCAATTTTTGCTTGTATTATTTTTGCTGCAGTAAGCGGCTCATCTCCTGCAACGGTTGCAGCAATCGGCTCAATTATGATTGGCGCTATTAAAGATGCTGGCTATAGTGAGAAATTTTCTGTTGGTTCAATTGTATCAGCAGGGTCTCTTGGGATTTTGATACCGCCTTCAATTGTATTAATTGTTTACGGTGTTACGGTTGATCAATCAATCGGAAAACTTTTTATGGCTGGTTTTATCCCCGGAATATTCCTTGGCGGGATGCTTATGCTTGTAACTTACTTCGCCGCAAGAAAAGCCGGATTTAAAAAGGAACAAAGAGCATCAAACAAAGAAATTTTTATTTCATTTAAAGAATCCATATGGGCACTACTGGTTATAGTTATTGTAATTGGCGGAATATATGGCGGTGTCTTTACACCGACCGAAGCTGCTGCCGTATCTGCTGTGTATGGATTTGTAGTAGTAAAATTTATCTACAAAGACTTGAAATGGAAAGATGTGCCTCGAATAATCATGCATTCTGCTGCAACTTCTGCAATGATTTTATTTATTATTGCTAATGCCATGCTATTTGCGTACTTTCTGACAGTTCAACAAATCCCTCAGGCACTTGCCCAGTGGATTATAGATATGAATTTCAGCAAAGTAGTATTTTTGATATTTGTAAACATACTCCTTTTAATCGGCGGAAATTTTATGGAACCCTCAAGTCTTATTATGATTCTTGCACCACTGATTTTCCCTGCAGCGATGAAGCTTGGTATTGACCCAATTCACCTTGGTATAATAATCACAGTAAATATGGAAATAGGTATGCTCACCCCTCCGGTGGGGCTCAATCTTTTTGTTGCAAGTGGTATTTCGGGGATGAGTTTACAACAGGTAATCAAAGCATCTATGCCATGGTTTTTTGCTCTTTTAATAGGACTTTTAATAATTACTTATATCCCTCAAATTTCATTGTTTTTGCCAAACCTGATTTATAAATTCTAAGACACTGGGGGCTTTTGCCCCCTTTATTAAATTATAAAATAGATTAAAAAAGAAAGTGCGCCTAACAAAATAAAGTCAAGAGATATAATATCATTTATATCAAAAGTTTTTAAGGAAAGTTTTTTCCTTAGTACACTTCCTGACAACTCTTTTATATTGCCAATCAGCCCCATGGAAACAAAACTCAAGAAAGATATTAAAAAAGCATATTTATTTATCTGATAAGTTGTTATAAGATTATTATATATTGGAAACAATAAAAGGATAATACCTAAAGGGTCAAGAAGATCCATCATCAAAAACGATATAACATATATAAAAATGATAATAAATCCACTTTCAGAGACAAGCAAAGCAAGATTTTCAATTAAAGCATCGGTAGAGCCGGAAAATATACTATAAAAATTAAAAATATTTATAAAATATATGACCGAAACAATTATTCCTGTTCTGATAAACGCATTTTTTGCAGAAATTATAGTTAATTCAACATTAAAGTTTCTGTCAAACACAATAAGTAACAGTGAATATAAAAATAATATCTGCGAAATTGTATCGATAGGAAGGGACAATATAAAAATAAGAAGATAAAGCAACAAGCAGTATATTGTAACAGATAATATATTGTAAAGTCTGATATTTTTATTAATTACCGGATTAAAATTTTTTTTGAATAACAGAAAATAGTAACATATAAGTAAAAACAAAACATAAGAAAATGATATGAGAATAGTTTTCTTCAACGACGCGCCCAGTATCGAAGTAAATATTATGAGAGGGATTGAAATAGGGGCTATGTAGCTTATTACAGAAAGGAAAAAATAACCCCTCACAAAATTTTTTTGTTCGTTAAATTCTTCCGTGTTAAAATCTCTACTTAAAACTTTGCTAAATATCACACTCGAAGATATAACGGTGCAAATTGACAGAAAATATATGACGTAACTTAATATGTTTTTTCCAAAAGCGCTAAAGACTGCATTCTTAAACTTTTTAGTATATCCAAAATTTAATAATATCTCTGAAGATAAAAGAAAAAATGGAACAGATATAATTTCCGGTGTTGTAATAAGGTTTGTAAAATTATTATTGAAAATAAAAAGTGTTTGGGAAGAATCAAACCCCAGGTAAATTGAAAGTATAATAATTGATACAAAAAACACTGAGCTTAAAGAAAAGGAAAACAAACCCAAAAACAAAAAATTTATAAATAAAACCAGATAGCTAACCATAACTAACAAACACACTTAAAATTAGTATTATCAGAAAAGAAAGATATAATAATTTGCTTAACCACTCAAAACTATATTTAAATTTTGTATCTATCATATAGAATTTATTAAAAACAAGGGGCATAAAAAGAAATATCAAAAACATTATCATAAGCAAAATATTTCTTAAAATGGGGATGTTTTGATTGGTAAGAAAAAAATCGTAGAAGATATTGAGCATGCTTATGAAAATCATAATGATAAAAAGTGATATAAAAAATATGTTTTTCATTATAGATTACCTATCTCCTCCAATATTTCACCGGAAATAACTGATTTGAAGGTATTTTCATAGTTTTTATAAAAACTTTTCCATTTGGATATAAGGTTATCGGAGAGAGTAATTATTTTCATATTTTTTGCTTCAAGCTTTATCATTTCATAACTGTATTCATTATCTTTTATGGCAAGGTTGTATTCGTATAAGGTTGCTTTTTGCATGGCATCGAGGATAATATCTCTAAAATCCTGACTTAAAGAATTCCAGAATTTTTCCGACACAATTACGGCATAACCAAGATAACCATGTTTTGAAACGGTCAAATAATCCTGTACAGTGTATAATTTCTGATAATATATATTGCTAAATGTATTTTCCTGACCATCCAGGACACCCTCCTCCATAAGATTTTTCAGGTTAGAAAATGCCTTTACGTAAGGTTTTGCTCCGGCAACCATAAATTGATAATTTAGAATATTGCTCCCCATTGTCCTGAATCTGAGTCCTCTCATATCTTCAGGCAGTCTGATTTCTTTACCATTATTAGTGATGTGTTTAAAACCATTATCCCAGAATGCCAGCACTCTTATCCCTTTTTTGAAAGCTTTTTTCTTCAGGAGCTCACCTACTTTCCCATTGTACGCACGATGTATGGTATAAATATCTGAGAATAAAAATGGTATATCAAATACCTGAAAGTCGGAAACAAAGAAACTAAGTTTTGAAAAGCTCGGGGCTGCCATCTGGACAAGATTATTTTTCAGTGCATTTACAACGGTTATATCATCAAACAGAATTCCCCGTGGGTATATATACACTTTTATTTTTCCATTGCTTTTTTCTTCGACGAGATTTTTGAAAAAAACAGCAGCCTTGCCTTTTGGACTATTTTCACTTACCACATGGCTAAATCTAATTACAGTTTCCTGACTGTAAGCATGTTGTATAATAACAAAAAATATGAATAAATATATTATGACTCTCATTTTTTTAAATATTTACTTATTTTTCTGTGGATTGTAGCTGGATTTAGTTTTGCAATCTTGCTGGCTTTAAGTATGTTGCCATCACAAGTATCAAGCAAACTTTTAAGGTATATTCTTTCAAATTCAGCACGTGCTTTATCATATTGTTTTACAAAGTCCTTTTTGTCTGCAATTAATTCACCTTCTTTCTGAAGAATTATATTATCATTGGTCAATACATCTCTATCTGAAAGGGCAACAGCCCTTTCTATGACATTTTCAAGCTCCCTCACATTCCCAGGCCAGAAATAATCATAAAATCTTTTAAAAATATCCGGCTCAATCTTTGCAATCTGCTTCCCAAATTCCTTGGAATACTTTTTTACAAAAAACTCAACCAGGTAAGGAATATCTTCTTTCCTGTCCCTTAAAGGCGGAATATGAAAATTGATTACATTTATCCTGTAGTATAAATCCTGCCTAAAAAGTTTCTGCTCCACGAGCTCTTCAAGATTTCTATTAGTAGCGCAAATAAGTCTTATATCGACATCCACAGGCTCCACTGAGCCTACTTTTGTTATCTTTTTTTCCTGAATGGCCCTCAAAAGTTTTGCCTGAAGATTTAAAGAGGTCTCACCTATTTCGTCAAGAAAAAGTGTACCTTTATTTGCTTCTTCAAAATATCCCTTTTTAGTGGTATCAGCTCCGGTAAATGTCCCTTTTACGTAACCAAAAAATAAGCTTTCCTGTAAATTTTCCGGGATTGCAGAGCAGTTTATTTCAAGAAACCTCTGATTTTTTCTGTTACTCATATTATGTATCGCTTTGGCTATCAATTCTTTTCCAGTACCAGACTCACCGGTAATCAAAACTGTACTATTTATACCTGCAATTTTTTTTACCGTATTTATGATTTCTATCATTTTTTTGCTTTTTGCTATTATGTTTGAGATGCCATATATGTCGTTTATATTTTTTTCCAAAATTTTTATACGGCTTTTAAGATTGTAGTTTTCTATCCCTTTTTGGACTCTGCTTAATATATCATCTATGTTATCGAATGGTTTTGTAATGTAATCGTAAGCTCCTTTTTTAATGGCTTCAACAGCCCTTTCTATTGTGCCGTATCCTGTAATCATAATAAAAGTTATCTCAGGCCAGTTCTTTTTAACTATATCAAGGACTTCAAAACCGCTCATCTCCGGCATAAGATGATCACATATTACAAGGCTTGGTTTTATGTCAGGTATTTTATTTAAAGCATCAGTAGCAGATAAAAACTTAAAGATTTCAATATCTTCATCCGCAAACAAAGCTTCAAAAAACTCAAGACTAAATCTTTCGTCATCAATTACCAATACTTTATCTTTCTGCATTTATAACAATCCTGAATATGGTGTATTTGTCCTTTTCAGATTCTACCTCAATATCCCAACCATGCTCTTTAATTATACCATGTGTAATAGATAATCCAAGCCCGGTACCCTTCCCTTGAGATTTTGTTGTAAAAAATGGGTCAAAAATTTTATCAATAACTTCTTTATCAATCCCTTTGCCGTCGTCTTTTATTTCAATAATATATTTATCATTCTCATACAAGGAATTTATCCAGATATTTCCACCTTTGTCCACAGCATCAATTGCGTTTGAAAGGAGATTTAAAAATATTTGGTGGACTTTACCTTTGTTTCCCTTGACTTTAATGTCTTGTAAATTGTTATGAATATTTACTTTTTCATTTCTTATCCTGCTTCCCAGTATTTTTAAGGCAAAACCAACACTTTCTGAAATTTCAAACATTTCATCCTTATTAATATTTTGCCTTGCATAAGAAAGCAGATTTTCTACAATTCTTTTTGTTTCCATGCCTGCATCAATAATTACTTCAACAATCTTTCTGGAAGCGTTGTCTTTAAGATTCTTTGACAGCACCTGTGCCATATTGAGTATTCCCACAAGAGGGTTATTAATTTCATGTGCAACCCCTCCTGCAAGAAGCCCCAATGCTGACAACTTTTCAGATTGAATCACCTGAGCCTCTAACTCTTTAATCTTACTCATGTCTTTTATTACACATATATATTCCACATTGTTTTCAATCATAAGTTTTGATACGGAAATCTGAACAGGGACAGGCTTCAATTCATTTACAATAAGCTGACAATTAAAGTTTTTAATGCTTTCATTTCTGCTTATTTCATCTATTGTTTTGCTATCAAATATTTTTCTTAAATTTACAGGTTTTAAATCAGATTTTATTAACTTTAAGGCCTCATTGTTGATGGTTTTTATTTCATAATCCATATCGAAAGTAAATATTGCTTCAGGAGAATTATATACAATGTTTTTAAGGTATGTTTCACTTTTAATAATCTCGTTCTGGATTCTCACTGAATCGGTAATATCTTTTATAACTGCAACTGTGGCAATAGTTTGCCCGTAATCATTCAAAATAGGTGACCATACAATCTCATAATTGCCATTTGTGCCTTTAAGAAAATTATCTACTCTTACACTTTCAGATTTTCCTTCGTTACGTACCAATTTAAGTCTGCAGAATTTGCATGTCTCATTTACACCGTGAAGGATTTTGAAGCATTTGTCCTGTTTGAAACTACCTATTCTTTCTTCAAGAAACTTATTGTACCACAATAAATTGTAATCATTATCAATAAGACATACCCCTTCGGTAATTGATTCAACAATTTTTTGAAATTTTTCGTGCTCAAACTTAAAAAGTTTCTCATACTTTTCTTTTTCAAAAAGATATCTGCTTAAAAATGATTTCAGAAAAAACAAAACTATTACAAACATAAGCCCAAAGAAAAAAGACACTATTGTAAATTTTTCACCTTTTTTGGCTAACGCTGCCAGATAATCACTTTTCTGCGAGTAGATAAACAAATAAAAATTATTGTTGTGTATTTTTTTGAGAGAAAATATGTTGTTTTTATCTTTTAGAATAGTAGTGCCGTTATTTTCGTCAAAAATTACTTTATTTATTACTCTTCTTAAATCTATGTATTCACCGGAGTATATTAAGCCTTTATCTTTATCATATATCCCAACCTTTTCCCCATACAGAGAATAATTTCCATTTAAAAAATTCATTTCCTGAAAAATCAATATTTTTTTTGTTCCATCAATTTTGATGATACCAAAAATATTTCTGTCATCCAGTTTTGAAAAAAATATTCCTGTATTTTGTAGCCTATTGATAGTTGTCAAAACAAAATCTTCTCCAAATCCAATATTGGAGCCTATTATATTTCCATTATCCATCACAATAAATTTTGTTTTGGCATCGTATTCAACAACATAAGGGATGTTTTCATAGTCATCGGCAAGTTTGCTCATATTGATTATTCTAAAATCGATATCTGATAAAATCTTATCAATTATCTTTTCGTGTACCGTAAATATAAATGTTTCAAGTTTTTTATTACTTTTTGTGTCTATAAATATTGCAAATGAGGCGGTAAACAAAAGAAGTATTAGCAAAAAAACAATAAACTCAAAATAATTAAAATCCTTTGCTATTTTTTTAAACATTTATGCCTCTGAAATCCATCTGCCTTAAATAATCATAAATTACAAGGGCAACAGAGTTTGATAGGTTTAGGCTTCTTATATGTTTATCATTCATAGGTATAAAATATCTTTGAGATTTAAACATTGAATGCAGCGAATCCGGCAAACCTTCGGTTTCATTACCAAAAACAAATAATACCTCTTTCTTATTGTTCAAAGCATCTTCATATATTTTATCATACCTTTTATTTCCAAATTTGGTTACCATGGCATAATAATATTCATCGGGAGGATATTTATCTAAGAAAAATTGAATCGAATCAATTGTTTCAAGGTCAACATATTCCCAGTAGTCAAGACCTGCTCTCTTTAAATATTTGTCATCAAGACTAAAACCAAGCTTGCCAACCAATATAAGTCTTCCATTAATTCCAGCGGCAAGTCTAGCAATATTGCCTGTATTTTGGGGTATTTGTGGGTTAATTAAGGCTATTTTTAGCATTTAACCGATTTGATCTTCAAGAGTGTATTTCGGACATCCCCCCCAGATATTTTCAAGGCTATAATAAACTCTTTCCTGCTCACCTATAATATTCACCAGAATCTGCCCATAATCGATACATACCCATTTTGAGCTTCCGTAACCATCAATATTAAGAGGGATTATACCGAAATCTTTTTTAAACGTTTCCGTCACATAATCGCAAAGAGCTTTAATGTGTATATCAGAATTACCGGAACATATTAAAATAAAATCTGCAAGTGATGACACTTTTGATATATCAAAGGCAATTATATCTTCCCCTTTTTTGTCATCCAACAGCTCAAACGCCTTTTTTAACATATCTTTACTTTCCATCAAAAATTACACCTCCTTATATAGATTCTTTTTCCTTATATATTCAACAACAGATTTCGGCAAAAATGAGGAAATTTCGCCTGAATTTAATAGGTTTCTGATTTGCGTACTTGAAATATCAATCTCCTTTGCTTTAAAAATGACAACTCTACCGTAAAGGGTATTTTCAAAATTATCAAGATTTCTTATTATTGACAATATATTTTCAGGTAATTTCGTAAAAAGCTCCACAAAAGAAAGCTCTTTTCTGTTTATTACAATAAAGTTTGCAAGTTCAAAAAGTTTGGTCCAATTATTCCAAGTTTGAATTGTAGCAAAAATATCTGTACCGGTAACAAAAAATAATTGGGCATCCGGATAATTTTTTCTGAAATGTTTTAATGTCAAATATGTATATGATACCCCTTTTTTTCTTATTTCAAAATCAGATACAAAGAAATTTCCTTTCATATTCTCTATTGCAAGTTTTACCATTTCATATCTATCTCTTGCCGGAGTAAGTCCCAAATTTTTATGGGGTGGTATTTTCGATGGAATAAAATGAAGCTCATCAAGTTTAAAATTATCGTAAACAGCTTGCGCTATATTCAGATGTCCAATATGTATCGGATTAAAAGTACCTCCCAAAAGCCCAATTTTCTTCAATTTAACCTCTTATTAATTCCTGACCTGTCCGTTTCCATATATCAAATACTTTGTGGTAGTAAGGTCAAAAGCACCCATAGGACCGCGACAATGAAGTTTCTGAGTACTGATACCGATTTCGGCCCCCAGCCCAAATTCTGCGCCATCAGTAAATCTTGTTGAAGCATTTACATAAACAGCTGCAGCATCTACTTTATTCAAGAATTCCTGCGCATTTGAATAGTTTTCGGTAACTATTGCCTCTGAATGTCCTGAGCCATACTTGTTTATATGCTCAATTGCAGACTTAACACTATCAACTACTTTAATCGAGATTTTAAGCGCAAGATATTCTGTCTGCCAATCCTCTTCTGTTGCCAATTTTGTATTGTATGTTTTTGAAACGACATCACAACCCACAATTTCCACGCCGGCACTTTTGTATTTTTCAATAAGCGTATCAAGCACATTTCTATATACATTTTTGTGTACAAGAAGCGTCTCAATGGCGTTGCATACACCTGGTCTTTGCACTTTAGCATTGTATGCTATATCAATCCCCTTTTTTATATCAGCAAATTCATCGATATATACATGACAAAGCCCTTTATCATGTTTTACAAGAGGGATAAGTGAGTTTTCAGTACAATACTTTATAAGCCCTTCACCACCTCTTGGTACAATTATGTCAATATACTGTTTTGCCTTTAACATTTTTTCCATCAAAACTCTATCAGGGTCATTCAAAACAATACAGACATTTTCTTGAATTTTCTCACTTAAAAGCGCTTCTTTTATTATGTTTCCCAGAGCCAGATTTGAATTTATAGCCTCTTTTCCCCCCCTCAATATGCAAACATTTCCTGATTTTATGCAAAGGGCAGCCGCATCAATAGTTACATTTGGCCTTGATTCATATATTATCCCAACGACTCCTATTGGAACTCTTACCTTGTAAATATTCAGTCCGTTAGGACGTCTGTATCCGCTGACTATTGACCCCACAGGGTCATCCTGTGCTATTATTTCTTTGACACCTGAAATCATTGAGTCAATTCTTTTATCATCGAGCTTTAGCCTGTCTATCAAGGCATCGCTTAGCCCATTTTTGACGCCGTTTTCAAGGTCTTTTTTATTTTCAGAAACAATATAATCTCTTTTTTCATCCAGAAAGTGAACAATCTTTTCTAAGATTGCATTTTTCTTTGCCGTTGTTTCCCCCATAAAACTGTATGAAGCGTTTTTTGCTTTAGCGAAAATTTCAGTCATAATATCCACCCTCACTTATAAGTTATTACCATATCATCTATATGGATAACCTCATCTGCCAATTTGTAGCCTAAAATTTCTGCAATTTGAGACGACTTTTTGCCCATTATTTTCTTCAAATCTTCAAAAGAGTACCTTACTTTGCCCCTTGCAATCTCAACTCTTTCAAGATTTACAACCCTTACAATATCACCTATATTAAACCTGCCGGTAATATCAACTATACCTGATGGCAAAAGAGATTTGTTGTTGTAAAGCGCATTCACTGCACCATCATCAATAATTATTTCCCCTTTTGCAATTGTTGCATATGCAAGCCAATGTTGTTTTTTACTTTTTCTATCGGAAACCATCCCAAAGAAAGTGCCAACTTCTTCATTGTTTAAAAATCTTTCAATATTTTTTGTGTCTTTACCGGAAACAATACCCACAAGGCAACCTGCATCAAGCGCCTTCTTTGCAGCAAGCAATTTTGAGCGCATCCCCCCGGTGCCAAGACCGCTTACAGAATCTCCTCCAAGATTTAACAGCTCTTCGTTAAAATACTTTACTTCGCTTATAAGTTTTGCATTTTTATCAACAGCAGGATTTTTGTCGTATAACCCTTCAACATCAGAGAGGATTAGAAGCAAATCAGCAGAAAGCAGACCTGAAACAAGCGCCGATAAGTTATCATTATCACCAAAAGTTTCATAATATTTGAGTTCATCTATTACCACTGAATCGTTTTCATTAATTATTGGTATTACTCCAAAATCAAAAAGTCTACGAATGGTATATCTGGCATTTAAATATCTTCTTCTGTTTGAAAAATCATCTTTGGTTATCAAAACCTGGCCAACATTTATTCCGTGTTTCATAAAACAGCTTTCATAACACTGAATAAGTCTTGTCTGCCCCACCGCTGCACAGGCTTGTTTATCAATAATATCTTTAGGTTTTCTTTCAAAACCTAAAACTTTAAATCCACATGCAACCGCTCCTGAAGAAACGATTACGATATTTTTTACTCTTTGTTTTATTTTGATTATTGTATCTGAAAGATTCTGGATAAATTCAAGATTTACTTCACCAGTAGAACCGGTAAGGATGCTGCTTCCTATCTTTATTACCAGTGTGTTAATTTCAGGCAAATTTCTCATAATAATATTAAAAATGGCAGGGGCGGCAGGACTCGAACCTACGAATGGCGGAACCAAAATCCGCTGCCTTACCAACTTGGCTACGCCCCTGCGAGGGAACATCTATATATTTAAAAACGATTAATATGTCAAGCATTTTTAAAAAATATTTTTTATTTATCCATTTTATAGATGGAAGTAATTCTGCCTTCCATCTCAAGTACATTTGTTACATTGTAACCACTGTCTTTCAACTCATTTATTGCATTATCAACATTATTTTTATCACCGCTTAACCTTATGACAATATCCCTTTTTTTATCATCCCTTTCTTTGGTGAAAAAAGTAGCAAGACTTATTATATTTAAATTATGTATTTTCAGAATTTTGGCAATTTCTGCTATGGCTCCAGGTTTATCTTCCACAGTAATATTCACCCTTGCTCCAGGCTTTCTCATCCCCATTGCTTCGACAAAAACATCAAACACATCAACGGCTGTTATGATACCAACGAGATTATCATTTTTTTCAACTACCGGCAACCCTCCAAATCGCATATCTCTCAATATCAATGCTGCCCTTTCAATAGGATCATCGGGGGAAACTGTTATGACATCCTTGGTCATTGCCTCTTTAACTTCAGTCTTTGCCAAAACATTGTGCATTTCATAAATATCAAGCGTGCTTGCCCTTGAAGGTGAAAATTCTTTAATATCTTTTTCAGTAATTATTCCTACCAATTTACCTCTTCTTAATACGGGTAGCCTCCTTATTTTGTGCTCCCTCATAAGATGTAAGGCATCCAGTACTGTATCGTCATATTCAACAGTCACCAAATTTGTTTTCATCCAGTCTTTTATAAACATATATTACCTCTTTTTGAAATAAGTTCTTTTTTCTATAATCTCTGACTTGTCAATTTTATCATCCAATATAATATCGTTCAAAGTCAATTTTAAAAAATCCTTAAATTTTTCCTTAAAATTTTCCACATCCTTATTCAGATAAGCTATCAGAAAATCTTTGTTATTTTCATCATTTACTATTTCAAGTCTGCAATTGACCCCCATCTTTTTGCAAAAATCCTCAAAATTCCAGCCATGAATAAAAACGCCTCTGACTTTTACTGATGAGTCTGTCCTGCCAAAAACCCCCAATATCCTTAAACTTTCCTTTTCACATCTGCACTTTTCACCTGTATAGGATACAAGATCACCGGTAGAATACCTCAACAAAGGATAATTTTTATTCAATAATGTAACTACAGCTTCACCGATTTCATTATCCTTCACATTTTTACCCGTATTGGGGTCTATTACTTCTAAAAATATTTCATTATCCAGATGCATTCCATCTTTGTATTCACACTCTGTTGCTATAAGGCCAACTTCGGCAGTCCCATACCCCTGGTATATTTCAATATTGTATTTCTGGCCAAGCTCTTTTCTCTCTTCATTTGTAATCTTTTCTGCAATAAGATATGCCTTAAGAAGGCTATTTTTGCTTCCAAGCTCATTTAAGACATTTTTTAAATAAGATTTAGTGCCTATAAAAGCAGTTGCTCCTGTATTTTTAATAACTTCGGCACATTTTGAAGATGGACATGGGCCTAAAGGGATAACTGTAGCTCCGATATTTCTAACAGCTTCATCAAACATTTCCCCTGCAGGGGTCAAATGATATGAGAAAGTATTGATAACTATATCGCAGTGCCCAAAGCTTGAATACTCAAGCGCCTTATAAAATCTATATTGAAAGTAGTTTTCCATAAAAAAATTATAAATAGGTCCTGGAGATTCAAATATTTTCAACGGACATTTATCAAAAAATTTGGCAAAATTTCCCACATCTCTGGAAAGCTCACTTAATTCTTTTCTGGTAATAGGTTTTATTTTTTTAAAATCATCATATTTTTTAATCTGCTCTATTTTTAAGCCTGATTCTTTAAGTCTGAAATTTATAAATTTATTTTCCCTATTTTGGGCAAGAAACCGAAGCACTTCTTCAAAGTTTGTCATGAAAGCCACCTTTTACGCCTTCTGTAATGCTTTACATTTCTGAATGATTTGTTTTCAGATGCCATGCCAAGATAAAACTCTTTAACATCTTCATTTTCAATTAATTCTTTACTTTCTCCTTCCATAACCACTCTTCCGTTTTCCATTATATAACCATAATCGGAGACTGAAAGCGCCATATTTGCATTTTGCTCCACAAGAAGTATAGTTGTATTTTCCTCTTTATTGAGCTTTTTGATAATATTGAATATTTCTTTTACAAGAAGAGGGCTCAGTCCAAGAGAAGGTTCATCCATTAAAATCATTTTGGGCTTGGCCATTAATGCCCTTCCTATTGCAAGCATCTGTTGCTCGCCACCACTCATATATCCTGCCAACTGATTCCTTCTTTCTTTTAATCTTGGGAAATAAGAATATACCTTATCTATATTTAAGTTTATGTCGGATTTGGATGAAGTATACCCGCCTGCAATCAGGTTTTCCTCTACCGTTAAATCTTTAAAAACCCTTCTGCCTTCCATTACCTGAAATATCCCCATTTTGACAATTTCGGCAGCATCTTTTTTATCTATTTTAGTCCCTTCAAATATAATATCGCCATCCGTTATTTCGCCGTTGTCTGGCCTAAGAAGACCGGAAACTGCCTTAAGAGTGGTAGTTTTGCCTGCACCATTTGAGCCAAGCAAGCACACAATACTACCTTTCTTGACCTCAAGGGATAACCCCTTGAGGACAAGAATTACATCATTGTAAACAACTTCAATATTGTTTATCTGTAACATTATTCCGCCGAAATATAGTCAGTTACAGGCACCATTTTGCCATTTTGAATCTGATATATCTTAAGGGCATTGACACCTTTGTGACTATCTTTAGTAAATGTGACAGGTGCAGTCAGCCCCATTGTATCAAAATCTTTAAAGCTTTCCAATGTCTTCTTAATATTTTCACCTGTCAACTCGCCTTTGGTCTGATTAAGCGCTGAAAGAAGCACATACATTGAAGAAAACCCCTGAATATAATTAATTTTTCTGTATGTTATATCGGGATTATATTTTTTGTTCAAGTCATGCAAAAACTGAATACCTTTTACATCTGTTTGCTCCCATAAGGCAAATGGGTTTGTACCGTAAAAGCCTTCTGCAGCATCTTTGGCAAGTTCAATTAAGGTTTTGCCAAATGTCCAGTTAAGCCCGATGAATTTTGTATCAACACCTAATTTTTTTGCGTCTTTCAAAATTGTTGAGGTAGCCATGTATGTTTCCTGCACAAGTGCATATTCCGCACCTGCCTTTGACAAATTTAAAAGCTGACTGGTAGCATCAAGGGCTTTGAGGTCAACTACCTGTTTATCAACCAATTCAACCCCTATTTTCTTTGCATACTCCTCTCCATCCGGAAAAAATGGAGATCTTCCAAATCCGGTATCATTATACACAAAAGCAACAGTCTTTTTCTTGCCATTTTCTTTGATAAATTTAAGCGCAATTCTTGCCTGGTCTGAGTAAGTCACACCCACAAGAAAGTTATAAGGATTGTTAGCAGGATTTGTTATATGTTCGGAATAAGATGCAGAAAAATATGGTATTTTGTCTTTTGTGATAAACTTTGATAAAGCCTCAGTATCACCGGTCCCCCAACCGTGAATAGCTACTACCTTTTTTCTCAAAAAATCTTTATAGGCGGCAATTGCCTGAGGAATTTTATATTGATAGTCCACCATAAGAAGATCAATCTCTTTACCATTCACTCCGCCATTTTCATTAAAGTATCTTACACAGTCCCTTATCCCATCTGCATATGGTTTTCCGACATCACCGGTCGGTCCGGTTAAATCTACAAGGGCACCGATAGTTACCTTATCTGCGGCATACACAATTTGAAACATAAAAAGTCCCAACAGTAAACAAAAAGCTTTTTCATAAGACATCCTCTTTTTTTATTTTAACTTATAAGTTAAAATATTTAATATGAAAAAGGCCACAATTTAAAATAGGCCTTTATCAAATTCCACCTTCTCACAATCCCTTCTGGCTCAAACAACAAAAACAAAATTATCACAATTCCAAAAGCAGCTTCCCTTATTGAGGCAAATGCCTGAGTTAAAAAAGGAAAATTTGATGTAAATTGATCTGCTACAAATCTTAATATTTCAGGTAAAATGGTAATAAAAATGGCACCAAAAATACTTCCAAGAATTTTGCCCAATCCTCCGATAATAATCATAGAAAGATACTGTATAGAAACTCCAATTGTAAAATGCTCGGGAGTAATAATTGTAACGTAATAAGCCCACATTGCCCCTGCAACGCCAGCATAAAAAGAGCTTATTCCAAATGATAATATTTTGTATTGGAAAATATTTATCCCCATTGCCTCAGCGGCAATATAATTATCCCTTATGCTTAAAAAAGCTCTGCCTATTTTTGTCCTGACGATATTTTTGGCAGCAGTTACAAGAATAATCGTCAATAAAAGTGCAAAAAAGTAGAATTTAAAATCGTTGTCAAGATGTATATTGAAAAAATTGGCATAATCAAGTGAAAGACCTGTAACCCCCCCAGTTATACTTTCTGCCCTTATGAAGACAAATTCCAGAATAAACTGCGCTGCAAGAG
This sequence comes from Deferrivibrio sp., assembly GCF_055117995.1. Lineage (NCBI taxonomy): Bacteria > Pseudomonadati > Deferribacterota > Deferribacteres > Deferribacterales > Deferrivibrionaceae > Deferrivibrio > Deferrivibrio sp. The sequence goes on from NZ_JBSQOT010000001.1 coordinate 16,800, forward strand.
TTGCAATTGACAGATAAAGCCCTTTTAATCTCAACGAAGGTATTCCAAAAACCATACCTACCAAAGCAGTAATAAACCCTGCAATGGGGATAACAAGAATAAAATTTAGTCCAAACTTATTGGAAATATACCCGGCGGCATAAGCACCTACACCTACAAAAGCACCCTGACCAAGGGAAATAAGCCCAGTTATCCCTGTGAGAATGTTAAGGCCTACTGCACCAATAATTGCTATCATAATAATATTTAAAAGGTACAAAAAGTAATCGTCTATAAAAAACGGCAGTATAAAAAGAAATACTAAAAAAGAGTATATCGATATTTTTGAAAACAGAGACTGATATATTTCAGTATCTTTTTTATAGCTGGTCTTAAAATCGCCGCAATTTGTATAATTCATACTTTTTCCACCTCAACAGTACCAAAAAGACCGTATGGCTTTATCATCAAAATAACAATCATAAAAATAAACGGGAAAACATCTTTTGCTCCTCCGCCGATAATCGGGTCAATATAACCGCCTGCAATGTTTTCCAGTATACCTATTATAAGACCTCCCACAATAGCGCCTAATATACTGTCAAGCCCCCCCAGGATTACCACGGGGAAAACTTTGAGTCCAAATTGTGAAAGGCTGGTGTTGATCCCATTTATATTACCTATAAGAATACCGCCCACACTTGATACAACAGCAGCTATTGCCCAGGAAAGTGCAAATATCCTTTTGACATCTATACCCATTGAAAGAGCAGCCTGCTGATCACTTGCTACGGCTCTCATAGCAATCCCAACTTTTGTCTTTTTAAAAAAAACAGAAAATATAATGAGAAAAACTGCAACAGAAATAATTGAAAAAATATAAACATAACTAATAGTTATGTTTCCAATCTCAACTGGTTCTTCCGAAAAAATCTGCGGAAATGTTTTTGTGTCAGTTCCCCATATAAGCTGAACCAATGATTTAAAAACAGACGATAAACCTATGGTAAGCATAATAATAGAAATAATCGGCTCACCAATCATTTTTCTCAAAAATATTTTTTCAACCAAAAATCCGAATATAAACATAAATAACAGCGTAACAAAAAACGAAATAACGAAATTTAATTTGTACTCAACAGTAAGTTGCAAACATATATATGCCCCTACCAACAATAGCTCCCCCTGGGCAAAATTCACCACACCTGTTGATTTGTATATTAATGTAAAGCCGAGAGCTACAATGGCATAGATACTTCCTATAACAACTCCTGCAACCAAAATCTGTATAAAAAATTCCATTTACAGCTCCATCTTATAAATTTTCATATCTGTATTGATTGTCTTTTCTCTACCATCCTGCAATTTTATTGATGCAGTGATATTTTTAACGCTGACATCCTCATACATAGCATCGATAAGTTCTTTATATTTTTCATTGATAAAACTGCGTCTAACTTTCCTTGTTCTTGTAAGTTCTCCATCGTCCGGATCAAGTTCTTTGTAAAGAAGCAAAAATTTATTTATCTTATGCTCCTTTTTTAAAGTGTCGTTTACCCTTTTTACCTCAGCTGCTATGAGGGAATATACCTCATCTTTGGATGATAAATCGGTGTATGTGGAATAGGCTATTTTATTTTCCTCAGCCCATTTCCCCACTATACCCATATCTATATTTAGTATTGCAGTTATGTAATCCCTCTTATCTCCAATAACTACCGCCTCCTTGACATAGGGGCTAAATTTGAGTTTGTTTTCAATAAATTGAGGTGAAAACATAGAGTCATCAGAAAGATACATTAAATCTTTTTTCCTGTCTATCACCACAAGTTTACCATTTTCATCAAAATAACCTGCATCACCTGAGTATAGCCACCCATCTTTCAATGTCTCAAGAGTCACTTTTTCGTCTCCATAGTACCCCATAAAAACGGCATCACTTTTGGAAATAATCTCATTATCTTCAGTAATCTTTATCTCTGTACCTTCAATTGGAATCCCTACCGATGTAAAATCAATATCATCACTTCTATGAATACATGAAATCCCTGAAATTTCAGTTTGTCCGTAAATTTGTTTTAAATTTACTCCAAGGGCATGGAAAAATTTAAAAGTATCAGGCCCAAGAGCTGCACCACCTGTGATTGCACTCCTGATATTGGAAAACCCAAGACGCTCTTTTAGCTTTCTGAAAACAGCATAATAAGCAAGTTTATATTTTATCTTCTGTAATAAAGTTAGATTCCTCTTTTCAAATTTGCTTTCGGCAAACATGTAGCCAACTGGTAAGCATTTATTGTAAATCCATTTTTTAAATTTACTTGCATCCATTATTTTCATCTGAACAGTTGCTGCCAAATTTTCCCATACCCTTGGCGGCGAAAAAATAAGATTTGGACCAATCTCTTTCATATCATTTTGAACTGTATCGTGGCTTTCAGGAAAATTTACTTTAAAGCCATACATCAGTGCACTTGCAACAGACATCATTTGCTCACCAATCCATGGTAAAGGCAAAAAAGATACAAATTCATCATCCGAATATTTAGGGTCCGCTTTCCCAAGGCTTCTGGACATGAAAGATAGATTTTTATGGCTAAGCATCGCAATTTTAGGGAATCCTGTTGTGCCGGAAGTAGTGCACATTACAGCCACGTCATTTAAATCAATATTTTCCATCATGCCTTTGTAAAATTCTTCAATTGACTTAACTGAGATATCTTTTTCAACAATATCTTTAAAGTATACAAGTCTATCATCACTATATTGATACATCCCCTTTTTATCATAGTAGATGATTTTTTTTACTGAAGGGACGTTTTCAACTACTTCAAGTATTTTATCCACCTGCTCCTGGTCTTCTGCAATAACGACCCTGGCATTTGTTTTTTCTAAAATATATTTAACTTCACTGACAACAGAATCCTGATAAATCCCTACGGGATAAGCTCTTAAAAGTTGAGTAGCCAGTTCAGATACAACCCATTCAGGTTTATTGTCACCGACTATAGCAACAGTATCCTGGGCTTTGACACCTATATCTGTAAAATAAATTGCTACTTTTGAAACAAAATAAAGGTAATCTTGCCATGTATATTCATTCCAGATTCCATAGTCTTTTTCACGAAATGCAACTTTTTCAGGGTGCTTTTTGAAATTTTCATAAAGATAGACGGGCAATGGCTTTAATTTTATATCCATTTTTCCTCTCCAAGATATGCAGAGATTACCCTTTTGTCTTTTGCAACCTCTTCAGGTAACCCTTCACATACCTTTTCCCCAAAATCAAGAGCCATCACTCTACTTGATAAATCCATAACCACATTCATATCGTGTTCGATAAGGATAACAGTAACCCCCATCTCTTCATTAATATCTATAATATATCTTGCCATATCTTCGGTTTCTTCGCTATTCATGCCTGCCATAGGCTCATCAAGCAATATAAGCTCTGGCTCAAGGCAGAGAGCCCTTGCAAGCTCTACCCTTTTCTGAATACCATAAGATAACTCAAAAACATGTTTTTTTCTGTAACTTGAAAGATTTAGAAAATCTATAACCTCTTCAACCCGTTTTCTGTGAATAACTTCCTGTTTGAGGGTTTTACCAAAATAAAAAATCGAAGAAATGAGGCCATAATTTAAAAAATTATGCCTTGACAACATAAGGTTATCAAGCACGGTCATTCCTTTGAAAAGTTCCAAATTTTGAAAAGTCCTGACCAATCCCATTGTAGACCTTTTATGAACAGGCATTTTTGTAATATCTTTGCCCTTGTATAATATCTTCCCTTTGCTGGGAAAATATATACCGGTTATTGTGTTTAAAATACTGGTTTTTCCTGCACCATTAGGGCCTATAATTGAAAAAATTTCACCTTTATAAACCTTGAATGAAACTCCTGCGATTGCAAGTATCCCACCGAAGTTTAAATATACTTTATTGACGTCAAGAATAATGTCGCGATTTGCCATTAATTAATCCCTTAAAGCAATTATTATCTGTTACCTATCATTACTATACCGTTGATTATTATTAATGACTTTATATCTGATTAGTTAAGTTTAGTTAACCAGAATTTAAGTTTAATTAAATTTTGTTTAATTTTGCTTTATTTTAAATTTTTTAACTTTTGCTGATAATATGATATTTTTTTTACTTGCTCCGGAAAAAGTGTAAACGCCTTACCAATCACCCTGTTTGCTTCGGTTTCATATTTTAATTTTATTGCTGCTTCAATATATGCAAAGTAAATCTCACTATCTTTAAAATCATCCAGATTAATTTCTTTAAATATTTTAAAACCTTCTTTTGTTTGTCCGGATTTAACAAGAGCAAATGCATAGTAAGCCTTTATCTCATCATCATAGGGGAAATTTTCATAAGCCTTTTTGAATGCATCAATACTGTCGTAAAGTTTACCCATATTGAGGTATACTTTACCGCTGCTTAAATACTGCTCTGCCGCAAAAATTTTCTTTGCATCAATCCTTGAACCCGAACTATTCTTATCTTCAGGGTTTGATATCAAAATATCGTAAGCAAATTTTATTGTTTCAAAAATTTCGTTTGCGATCTTTTTGGCATTTTCATTTTGAAAAAGATCAGGATGATACTGTTTTGAAAATTTGAGATACTTTTGTTTGATATCTTCTATATCAAGTTTATTATTGGTAACCCCAAAAAGCTCATGAGGTGTTTTTTTCTTAATATTATCAAGAAACATTTTCAAATCTTCTATCTTCACCTCTTCCCTTTCAACTTCTCTTACATATCCAAGTTTAAGCAATATGTTCAACAAGGCCACAAAACCGGTATCAAGACCTTTCAACTTGTTATGAGGAAAAATTCCATCAACAAATTCTTCAATCAGCAATTTTACACAATTTATACCGCCAAATTCCTCAAGAATCTTTTTTGAATCTTTGACAAGCTCGTAGTTTTTTGAAAAATCAAGCTCGTTTTCAAAGTAAGCTTCATTGTTAAAAACGGCAAATGCTACCATATAAAGCAGATTAAGCTCTATTGAGACATCATAAGGGAAGGTTTTTCCATGAATAAATATGGCAGAAATCGGTTTGTGCTTAACGACTTCATAAAATATCATACTTGAGTATACTTCAAAAATACCATTTAGATCACTACTAATAATAGCTTTTTCATCAATAAGATATTGAATTATTTCACCTACATCTTTTCCGCCTGAAAACTCCATGTTCAATTTTCCTGACTCCACAAGATAGCTTTCCAGAGAATATTTATCGGTGGATGAGTATATAAATTTAAGCTTCCCTCCTGAAAAATATGCTCTTGCTGAAATATTTGTGGTTATTATCTCCATTTCACCGGTAAGTTCTCTTGAATATGCGTTAAGAAATGAGTTTAATACGTTTAGAGTCAAAAGCTCGGTTTTATTCTCTTCCCTTTCTTTAAGCAATAACAATCCAAATTTGTGCAATTTATCTATTATAAGATACAGTTCATACCTTTCAATACTTACAACCTTTTCCAGCTGAACCACACAAGGATACTCATCGATTCTTGACAAAACAAATCCTTCAGTGGGTGTAATATATATTTTATCGTCCAGAAATTTTAACCTGTTTAATGCAAAACAAGAATTATCACCGCCAAACTTTTTGTAAAAATATTTTGTAATGAAAATCTTCAGATTGTCATAAAATTTTGTTACCTGCTCCCCTTTATACCCTTTTGAGATTATACCTTTAATTTTCTTATAAGATTCATATATTTTTCCTTTGTTAAAAAGTTCAAGTGCCACAAGAAATTCGAGTATAGGGTCATTGATTGTACTTAGGGTTTCATCATCCTTTTCAGTAATTATCCTGTAAACCTTATTTTTAAGCCCTTCATAAATTAGTTTGTATGTGGAAAAATAATCTCCCCCTTTCAAATAAACAACTTCTTTTACAGTTTTTTCACCGTCAAAAAGTCCTATCTTATCTTCATCTTCATTAATTACCGTTATTACAGAATTGTCATTGAAATAACGAAGCATGTTTTTCATTTCGTCACTTCTTCTAAGTCCTTCCATTAGCAGTGCATCAACAGAAATTTCTGTGGAAGTATTCAACTGCACTTCTCTCTCTCTAAAATTAAAGTATCCGTTTTTCCAGGTCAAAAGATAATATGTTATCTCCTCAATCTGATATGAGATTGCCTTTTCGAGCTGTTTTTTATCAATAAATTTGTTTTCAAGAAAAATTTGTCCCAGAGGTTTTCTATTTTTTTTCTGAATACTCAAAGCCTTAATAAGTTGAGCCTTAGTTATCATCCTATATCTAAGTAATATTTGACCCAATAAAAAACTTGGGTTATTGGAGCTTGCATAAACTATTTTCCCTTTTCTGAAAATCAGATTAACATCTTCGCTTTCGTGTTGAATAAACAATTCCCCCGACTTATTTGCCATGGAAATCCATTGAAAGACATCAGAAAGAGGCATAGATACAAGATCCCCTACAAGCCCTTTCTTAGAAACCATTTAGCACCTCAATCAATTCATTGTGTATATTTTTGTTTGTTGCCAAAATATATTCACTATCAAATAAATAATCATCCCCTTTTAAATCTGTAACCAGTCCGCCTGCCTCCTTGACAATCAAAACACCTGCTGCCACATCCCAGGGCTTTAGTCCACCTTCATAGTAGCCATCAAAACTCCCCTTTGCCACATAACATAAATCAAGAGAGGCTGCACCTGCTCTTCTTATTCCATGAGAATTTATAAGTATATTTTCAAGCTTGCCCAAAATGTCTTTTCTGTTTTTTTTCACAAATTCATAGGGGAAACCTGTAGCTATGAGGCTGCTTACAAGTTTTTTCTCCTTTGAAACCTTTATAGGAATATTATTTAAGAATGCGCCGCCACCTCTTTTGGCATAAAACATCTCCCCCAATATTGGATTATACACAACCCCTTCAATAGGAACCATATCTTCATAAACGCCGATAGAAATTGCAACAAAAGGGAAACCATGAACAAAATTCGTTGTGCCATCTATGGGGTCAACAATCAGACATTTGCCATCAAGATCAAGACTGTCAGAACTTTCCTCTCCAATAAACTTAAATATTGGCAGATGCTTATGAAAGTATTTCTTAAGAAATACTTCAATTTTTACATCTGTCTCAGTTACAAGGTCTGCAATCCCCTTATTGGAAACGTTTTTGGATTTAAAAAAATCCTCTTTCAAAATTTCACCGGCCTTTTTTGCACCGTTTATCAGTATATCTTTCACTTAACACCTTTTTTCTGTAATATTATATGTTAACAATTAGATATAAAGTTGTAAACTTTTATTTATAAAATTTTCAGTATTTTTATTGACACAATGAAATTATCTATTTAATATTGCCGAGGGTTGAAGATGAAAAAAAACTGTGAAAATAAAAATATGAGCCTTCCAACGAACTGTTGGGAGGCTTTTTTTTTAAATTCAAGGAGGTAAAATGAGAGAAAAAGAAATTTTAAATGCTCACGAAATTGATGGTATTGTAACAAGATTGTCATTTCAGATTATAGAAAAATGTCAAGATTTGTCCAATATGAAATTGGTTGGCATTAAAAGAAGAGGTGCAACTCTTGCTGACAGAATTGCGAAAAAAATAAACGAGTTTAAAAAAACAGAAGTAGATGTCGGTTATCTGGATATTACACTTTACAGAGATGACCTCTCTGAAATATCCGATTTTCCTCAAATACTTGGCACAGAAATAAATTTTGATGTAAAAAATAAAAACATTATTCTTGTAGATGATGTTATTTATACAGGCAGGACAGTAAGAGCCGCAATGGATGCAATCACCGACCTTGGAAGACCTAAAAAAATTATTTTTACTGCACTTATCGACAGAGGTCACAGAGAGCTTCCAATTCAACCAGACTTTACCGGGAAATATGTGCCTACAAGCCTTGATGAAAAAATAAATGTATATCTTAAAGAGTTAGACTTAAAAGATTCAGTATCAATAGAAAAAATGAAGTAGGAGCAAATTATGGCATATGTCAGAAAAGATTTGGTGGGATTGAAAGATTTATCCAAAGATGAAATACTGTTTATTCTTGACCAGGCTGAAAAGTTTAAAGAGATTAATCAACGTGATGTAAAAAAAGTCCCTACATTGAAAGGAAAAACAATTGTCAACCTATTTTTTGAACCTTCAACAAGGACACGAACTTCATTTGAAATTGCAGGTAAAAGGCTTTCGGCTGACACCATCAACTTTACATCATCTTCAAGCAGCACTACTAAAGGTGAAACCCTTATAGATACTGTAAAAAATATCGAATCTATGAACTCTGATATTTTTGTGGTAAGACACGCCTTTTCCGGGTCAGTAAAATTTATCGCAGAAAATACGAAAGCCGCTGTTGTAAATGCAGGGGATGGTACAAATGAACACCCCACCCAGGCTTTACTTGACCTTCTTACAATCAAGGAGCATAAGAAAAAACTTGAAGGGCTTAATGTTGCGATAATTGGAGATATAACACATAGCCGTGTGGCAAGGTCAAATATATGGGCAATGAAAAAAATTGGGATAAACATAAAACTTTTTGGGCCAAAAACGATGTTACCAAAAGAAACTGCTCCATTTGACAGCTATATTGCAAAAAATCTGGAAGACGCCGTGGAAGATTGTGATGTTATAATGATGCTGAGAATACAAAAGGAGAGAATGTCGAGTGTACTCTTGCCATCGGATAGGGAATATGCAAAGTTTTTTGGGCTGAATAAAAATAAATTAAAAAAAGCCAAAAAAGATGCCATTATTATGCACCCTGGACCAATAAACAGAGGTGTAGAACTTAGCAGTGAACTGGCCGATTGTACTCAGTCTGTGATTTTAGACCAGGTTGAAAATGGTGTTGCCGCAAGAATGGCTGTCTTATACATATTATCAAACAATATTTAAGGAGGGTATGAATGAGCTTGTTACTTAAAAATCTTAAAATCGTAAATCATGATAAAATACTTGAAAATACAAACATTTTAATAGAAAAATCCCATATAAAAGCAGTAACCGGAGAATCGCCAGAAGCAAAAGAGATTATTGATCTTAGTGGATTTTACGCTGTACCAGGCCTCATTGATATGCACGTTCATTTCAGAGACCCCGGGCTTGAATATAAGGAGGATATTTTTTCAGGAAGCAAGGCTGCCGTTGCTGGTGGTGTTACAACCTGCCTGCCAATGGCAAATACAAAGCCTGTAAATGATAACTCTGCCATTACGAAGTACATGATAGACAAATCTAAACAATGTGGTTTAATCGACCTTTATCCTGTAGGTGCTATTACCAAAGGGATGAAAGGTGAAGAGCTGACAGAGATGGGGGATATGTTGGAGGCAGGAGCCATTGCATTCTCTGATGATGGGCTGCCTGTCATGAACAGCGAGGTGATGAGAAGAGCTCTGGAGTATATCAAAACATTTGATAGCTTTATTATAAGCCACTCTGAAGACAAACACCTTGCAGGAAAAGGTGTTATCCATGACGGTAAAGTAGCTACCATAACAGGTCTTAAAGGGATTCCTGCTGAAGCTGAAGAAATAATGATAATCAGAGATATTTTACTTGCAAAATTAACCAAAAGCCGTATCCACATTGCCCATGTAAGCACCAGAGGTTCACTCAAGCTTATAAAATGGGCAAAAGAAGAAGGAATAAATGTCACCTGTGAAGCTGCTCCACATCATTTTACATTTGATGAAAACTCACTGCTTGAATACAACACAAATTATAAAATGAACCCGCCATTAAGAGAGCCAGAAGATGTCAAAGCAATTATTGATGGTCTCAAAAGCGGACTTATCGATACAATCGCTACAGACCATGCTCCCCACCACATTGATGAAAAGTTTGTGGAGTTTGATTTAGCAGCTTTTGGTATTACAGGTCTTCAAACACTTATCCCTCTTACATTAAAACTTGTAAAAGAAAATAAACTGACATGGCAGGATTTTGTAAGGCTTACCTCCTATACCCCTTCAAAAATTTTAAACCTTTCAGACAGGGGTGAAATTAAAGAAGGTAAACTTGCCGATATTACAATTATAGACCCTGTTTATACTTACATATTTGATGAAAAAACAAATAAATCAAAATCTGTTAACAATCCTCTTTTTGGAAAAGAGCTTACAGGAATCGCAAAACTCACAATAAAGAATGGTAAAATAGTCCACAAAATATAAGAAGCCATCCATTTGGCTTCTTATATTTATTAATACTAAAAGATTACCCTCTCAATAATTCTTGTTTTTCAGATATAAAAAATCCCGGCCATGCGCTTCAAGAGGGGAGGAGGGAAGAAGCATAGGATGACCGGGCCAATTGGAATTCTTTTTTATAATATCCTGTGTAAATTTGCAAGTATTTTTACATAAAAATTTAAAAATACCCTATTTGTAAGCATCCTTAAAAAGCTTGTACTCGATAGAATCTACCAGTGCCTGATAACTGGCATCAATAATATTGTGAGCAACCCCAACAGTGCCCCAAGTATCCACATCATCTTTAGATTCTATCAAAACTCTTGTTAAAGCCTTTGTACCATCCTTGCCGGTAAGAATTCTTACCTTAAAGTCCACAAGACTCATATTTTTCAAGTTTGGGTAAAATTTTTCAAGAGCCTTTCTCAAAGCCTGGTCAAGGGCATTTACAGGACCATTTCCGATTGCAGCGGTGTGTTCTATTTCACCCCCTACTCTGAGCATAACGGTCGCTTCTGCAAAAGGAGGCTCCAGTGCACTCCTTTTTTCATCTATAACCCTGAAGCTGAGAAGGTCGAAAAATTTTGTAAGACTACCCATGTGTTTTCTGACAAGAAGCTCAAAAGAAGCTTCAGCACCTTCGTACTGAAATCCTTTATTTTCAAGCTCCTTCAATCTTTCAAGTAATACATTCAATTGAGGATCATTACTGTCGATATCAAGTCCAAAATCTTTTGCTTTATAAATAAGATTACTTTTGCCTGACAAATCAGATACCAACACTCTCTGTCTATTTCCCACTAGTTCAGGTTCAATATGCTCATATGTTCTTGCATTTTTCAGAATCGCACTTACATGCACACCGCCTTTGTGTGCAAATGCTGACCTGCCAACATATGGCTGATGTATATTGTGCTTCAGGTTTCCAAGTTCATTTATAAGTCTTGATACAGACCACAACTTTTTTAAACTTTCTGATTTTACGCAATCATACCCGTATTTAAGCTGCAGGTTCGGTATTACGGAGCAAAGGTTGGCATTACCACACCTTTCCCCATAACCATTAATTGTCCCCTGAACATGGACAATGCCATTTCTCACAGCAAGTACAGAATTTGCAACCGCACATTCACTATCATTATGGCAATGGATTCCAAGTGGATAATCTCCGGTTTCTTTCTTTACAGCTGTAATAATTTCAACCAGCTCATCAGGCATCGTTCCGCCGTTTGTATCACAAAGTACAAGGCAATCCGCCTTCGCATCCATTGCCGCTTTCAGCGTTTTTAATGCATATTCAGGGTTTGCTTTATATCCGTCAAAAAAATGCTCCGCATCATAAAAAACTGTGTCAACTTTTGACTTGAGATAAGCAACAGAATCATTAATTATCTCAAGGTTATTATCAAGCGTTATCTTCAACGCCTCAGTTACATGCAAATCCCATGTCTTGCCAAATATGGTAACATTGGGAGCACCGCTTTTCAAAAGAGCCTGGATATTTTCATCATTGCTGCACTTTCTTTTTGCTCTTCTTGTACTTCCAAAGGCTGCAATATGCTTCAGGTCAACCTTTGACTTTTTTATCTCTTCAAAAAACTCAATATCTCGAGGATTAGACCCGGGCCATCCCCCTTCAATATAGTCTATCCCAAAATCCACAAGGACTTCAGCTATTCTTACCTTGTCCTTGACAGTAAAATTGACATCCTCAGCCTGTGTACCATCTCGAAGAGTGGTATCATATAAAAATATTTTACGAGACACTATCTCCCTCCGTTACAAAAGCTTCATGCAGCACTCTTACTGCAAGCTCTGAAAATTTTTCATCTATAAGACAGGAAATTTTAATTTCACTTGTAGATATCATCTGAATGTTGATATTATTTTCAGCTAAAATTTTAAACATTTTTGAAGCAACCCCGGCATGACTTTTCATACCAACACCAACAATAGATACTTTAGCGATATTTTCATCGCTAACAACCCTCTCAGCACCAATTTTATCACTTACAACCTTACAAACATCCATAGCTCTCAAAAGATCAGTCTTTTGTACTGTAAAAGATAGGTCTGTTCTGTCCTGTAGACCAACATTCTGAATTATCATATCCACATTTATATTCTGCTTAGCAAGCTCTCCGAAAATCTCGGCTGCAATCCCCGGCCTGTCAGGTACACCTACAATTGTTATCTTAGCTTGATTTTTATCGGATGTTACTCCTGAAACAATAACTTTTTCCATATCTTTATCCTCCTTAGTAACCAAAGTACCTGGTTTTTCTTCCAATGATGATAACACCATTATATCTACGTTATATTTCATTCCAAATTCGACACTTCTTGACTGCAAAACTTTTGCTCCAAGTGAAGCAAGCTCAAGCATCTCTTCATAAGATATTTTATCAAGTTTTTTTGCATTTTTGACAACTCTTGGATCAGCAGTATATACTCCATCAACATCGGTATAAATTTCACACACTTTTGCATCAAGGGCTGCAGCAATAGCAACTGCTGTTGTGTCAGAGCCACCTCTTCCAAGGGTAGTAATGTCACCAGTTTCTGGAAAAATCCCCTGAAAACCTGCAACAACACAAATTTTACCTTCTGCAAGAGCCTTCCTAAGTCTTTCAGCTGTAATTTTGACAATCCTTGCAGCAGAATGTGCACCGTCAGTTATCATTCCAATCTGAAAACCTGTAAATGAAATTGCATCATAGCCCATCGTTTTTAATGTCTGAGCAACAAGTGCGATACTTACCTGCTCACCTGTGGATACAAGCTGATCATACTCCCTCAAGTCATACTTCGTTGTTATTGATTTTAGCAAATTTATCAGTCTATCCGTTTCGCCTGCCATTGCAGAAACGGTTACTACCACATCATGCCCCTGCTCTTTTTTCTTGGCAATAATTTCAGCTACATTTCTAATTCTTTCCAGGCTTCCAACACTTGTACCACCAAACTTCATTACAACAATGCTCATCTAAGCCTCCTAAGTCTAATTGATATTTTCAGTTTTTATAAAATATTCAGCTACCTTATAGCCTTCTTTAAAAACAAAGCTTGGTACTATTTTTTCACTGTAAAATTTATTCGAATCAGGTTCAACCCCTTTACCATAGATTATTGCAGGTACAGGTTCAGCAACATGCGTCCTTAAAGAAATAGGGGTCGGATGATCAGGCGTTACCAGTAAACGAACGTCCTGATCCTTTATAGCATCAATAATTATTGGTAATACGATATTGTTGATATTTTCAACAGCTTTTATCTTTTCTTCAACACTCCCCATATGGCCTGCTTCATCCGGTGCCTCAATATGTACAAATACATAGTCATACTTACTTAATGCCTTTATGGCATATTCTGCCTTCCCTTTAAAATTGGTATCAATAAACCCTGTTGCACCGGGTACATTTATAATATCAAGGCCAGCATACACTCCAATCCCTTTTATAAGATCGACTGCCGCCACAACAGCACCATTTAATCCGTATAAATTTTTAAATCTCTCAATTGAAGGCTTTTTACCCTGCCCCCATAGCCACACCGAATTGGCATTATCAATATTGAGCTTTTTTATAACATCTCTCGATTTATTCATAATCTCAGTTATAAAATCTGCACCTTCACCGCTCGGCAAAAAAGTATCTATATATTTTCCCATTATATCGTGAGGAGGGGTGGTTTTTAAATTGAAATCCTTATTCCTGACTATCATTATATTCCTATAACCAACTCCAGGGTAAAACTCCACACCGGAATTGGCAAACTCCTTATTCAATGCATCAATAATTTGCCTTGCATCATCATTTTTTATATGATGAGCGCTAAAATCTTCCATTTTCTCAAAATCATCACTTAATTTAACAATATTACATCGAAATGCATAATCATCACCAGAAATATTTATACCTATGCTTGCAGCTTCTATAGGGCTTCTGCCAGTATATACATCCTTTGGATTGTATCCAAAAACGCTCAAGTTACAAATATCACTTCCCGGATACATCCCCTCAGGAGTAGTATGGATAACTCCGCACCTTCCGTTTTCAGCAAGGTAGTCAAAGTTTGAAGTGTCAGCAAATTCAAGAATTGTTTTATTGCCAAGCTCGGGAATTTCAAAATCTGTCATCCCATCACAAAGCAGTACAATATATTTCATTCTACCTACTCCCTTCCACTCTCAGGACAACTGTTTTATCCCTGACATATTCAAGGGAGTCTATTTCTGCAACCGCATCATTTACATTTCTCCCTTTTGTTTCATGGGTCATAAACACAAGTGGCACAACATCATTTGGAGCTCTGTCGCCGGGCTGAATTGCTGACTTTATACTTATCCCGTATTTTCCAAGTACCCCTGCTATTTTTGATAAAACACCAGGTTTGTCAAGCGCGGAAAATCTCAGATAAAAAGATGAATTTATCTCATTTATATCCCTTACAGGATATTGGGGTTCATAATCTGTTTGAAATCCCAAAGTAGGAACTCTCTTTTTGCCGCAAGAAACAATATCCCTTGCAATATTGATTATATCCCCTGCTACAGCGCTGCCTGTAGGCAGACTGCCAGCACCTCTGCCATAATGTATTGTTCTGTCAACCTTATCAGAAACAATATATATGGCATTAAAAACATCGTTGACTTTTGATAAAATATATCTTTCCGGTATAATCGTAGGGTGAACCCTGACTTCAATATCGTCAGCATGCTTTTTGGCGATAGCAAGCAGTTTTATCTTGCAATTTAATTTTTTGGCAAAATCTATATCCACCTGTTTGATATTTGATACCCCTTCCACAAAGACTTCTTCAAAAGGGACAATAGTCTGAAAAGCAATAGAAGAAAGTATGGCTATTTTATGAGCAGTATCAATCCCTTCTACATCAAAAGTAGGATCAGCTTCGGCATATCCGAGCCTTTGTGCCTCTTTCAATACCTCATCAAACTCCTTCCCTTCACTTTCCATTTTCGACAATATATAGTTAGCCGTGCCATTTATAATTCCATATATCTCGTTGACATTGTTGGCAGCCAGGTCTTCTTTAATCACCCTTATAATTGGAATACCGCCACCAACACTCCCTTCAAATCCAAGGTAAAGCCCTTTTTCCTCAGATTTTTTAAAAATATCTTTTCCATCAACGGCAAGTAGAGCCTTATTGGCTGTAACAACATGTTTGCCGTTATCAAATGCACTCATAATTATGCTTTTTGCTACGGTATATCCGCCTATAAGCTCCACTACGATATCGATTTCACTATCATTCAATATTTCATTCATATCTGCAGTTTTTACCTGGACACCTTTCAAAAGCTCAGAGCTAATATTGTTAATTTTTAGATCACAAACTGATTTTACATTTATATTAAGTCCTGTTTTGTTTATTATAGTTTCTCTGTTTTCCAGCAAAACATTTAGCGTGCCCATCCCAACAGTACCAAGTCCAATTATTCCTACATTAACATTCTTACGATGCACAACTACCTCCGGTCTTTTATAAAATTTCGTGGATATTACTACTAACTATTTTTGTTGTCAAGAAATGCTAAAAAATTTTAATATAATTATTTACTTATTACAAATATTTCATTATTTATATAAAACAATACACAAACTGGATGGCTATAATGCAATTATACAACCTTTTAACTCATTTTCAACCTATTGTCAGTCTTAAAGATAATAAGATTATTGGATTAGAAGCCCTTAGTCGAGGGATAACAGAAACAGGTGATTTGATATCTCCTTCAATCCTTTTTAAAAATGCAGATTTAAAAAATGAAACCCTCACTCTTGATAGAAATTGCAGATACAATGCTTTAAAAAATTTTTCGAAAATCAATAAATCTTGTTGTGATGAAATACTTCTGTTTTTGAATGTGGATATATCCATTATGGATAAATTCAAAATAGACTTTGGATGGACAAATACAAAAGTAAATGAAATGGGTTTAAAACCTTCAAATATTGTGCTTGAAATTATTGAAGACAAATGTGAAAATTCCGAGAAACTCATTGAGTTTGTTGAAAAATACAGAAGCCAGGGTTTCTTAATTGCCATAGATGATTTTGGAACTGATAATTCAAATTTTAACCGAATTGTCCAGATAAAACCGGACATTATCAAAATTTCAGGAAACCTTGTAACAGGCATAAGTAAAAATTTCATAAAGAAATCTATTGTCAAATCAATTGTTTCGCTCTCAAAAAAAATAGGTACGGTTATTATAGCCGAATGGGTTGAAAATGCAGAAGATGCGGTAAAGTGTTTTGAACTTGGAATAGACATGTTTCAGGGATTTTATTTTGGAATGCCTCAACCAATTGATGATCTGGATATTCTGCCAGAAAAAATGAAAAATAAATTTGAAAATATAAATGAAATGATAGAAAGTAAAGTTGAAATTCGAAACAACATCGTAAATTACTTTGGTGAAGTTTCTGTTTCCATAATAAACATTCTAAGAAGATACGAAGAAAATATGTTTGACAATATACTTGGAGAATTAAAAAAAGAGCTCACAGAGGTAGAGAGCATCTATATTTTGAATATTAATGGAATTCAAATAAGCTCCATATATTGCAGAGATTGTTCCCATATTTTGAAAAAAAATATAATTTTCAGATACGGTGATATAAATTCTGACCATTCACAAAAAGATTACTATTTAAACACTTCATGTTCACTCAACAATAGATATATAACCGATAAATATATTTCCCCGATTACCGGAAATCTGATTGTCACCGTTGCATCAAAGTTTAAAAATATTGATGACAAACAATTTATCCTTTGTATCAATTTTGATATTGCATCCATCGAGGACAAAGCTTATAATTTGAATAGTTATGAACAGACTATCATCTGAGCCTTCACTTTATCTTAGACAACACGCCGAAAATCCTGTCAATTGGATAACATTGCGTGACAGACCTTTTGAAATAGCAAAAAATGAAGACAAACCTGTATTTATAAGTATTGGCTATTCTTCCTGTCATTGGTGTCATGTTATGTCAAGGGAGGCATTTAATGATAAGAAGATAGCAGATTTTCTCAATAAAAATTTCATACCGGTTAAGGTTGACCGTGAAGAATATCCTGATATCGACAAAAAATATCAATTTTACATCCAAATTTTAGGGAAAAATGGTGGATGGCCATTGTCGGTGTTTGCAGATACAGATGGAGTCCCCTTTTTTGCAGGGACATATTTCCCCCAAAATGAAAAGTATGGAATCCCCGGCTTTATGGATGTCCTTGAACAGATAGTTGACTTTTACACCAATAATAAGAAAAAATTTTTAAAAATAAAAGAAGGTTACATCGATATTCTTAGTGAACGTAAAAAAATAGATTCTTTTAAGGGAATTTCAAGAGAGGATTTCAAAATAGGTATATTAAAAATAATTGATTCTGAAAACGGTGGACTAAAGGGTATCAATAAGTTTCCAAATATACCGGTGCTTCAAATACTAACAGACAGTTTTTTCTATAATGATGAAAACATAAAAAAATTTTTAGATAAAACAGCAATCAAACTTTGTACTTCTGGTATTTATGACCATATTAACGGTGGTTTTTTCAGATATTGTGTAAATGAGCAATGGAGTTTCCCACATTTTGAAAAGATGTTATACGACAATGCGTTAAATGTATCTTTCTTATGCAGAATGTATGACATCACTGACAACAAGCTTTTTAAATACACTGCCGAAAAAACTCTTGATTTTCTTATGGAAGAATTTTTCACCGAACATGGGTTTATTTCCTCAATGAATGCCGAATCTATTGATTTTATGGGTGAAATGTCGGAAGGCTTTTACTACAAAGTTTTTGAAAACGATTTTGAAGTTTTATCAGAAAAAGAAATCCATCTGATTAGCAATAAAATTTTTCTGAAAGAAAATTTTATCAATCTTGGCACCGAAAATTACGAAGAAGTAATCAAGTTACACACGATACTTTCTAAACTGAACAAAAACAAAGAAAAGCCAGAAAAGGATAATAAAATAATTATAAGCTGGAATAGCTTATTGGTCCTGGCAATGATTGATTATTTTGAAATCTCATCGGACGATTTTTATTTTAACGCTGCACTTAATCTTTTTGGCAAACTAAAGCAATATTTTAACGGCGATAGCTTGCCAAGAATCAGATATCCTGATTCACTTTTTGACCATAGTTGTCTCGAAGATTATTCTTTTTTTCTTGAAGCGGTCAGAAAAGTTTTTGAATTAACAAGGGATAAAAATCTTCTCAAACTTGCCTGCCAAATAATGGAGGCAGTCAATAGACACTTTATAAATAACAATATTGTTTATTTTGACAAAGCCAATTCAGTTTTTGATACATATGATGATGCCGTCTATTCAGCATTTGGTCTTTTTGTAAAAAACCTAATCTTTTTTAAGCAGTATACTGAAGTTGCAATAGATTTAGATGTTTTGATAAACATTTCAAAAGACAGGTTCAACAAATTTCCTCTGGCACACCCCACTCTTCTGAATTTTTTATAAAATTATTTTTTTATCTAAAAAAATTCAAAATATGGTATAATTAAAAAAAATTAAGGAGGTGCTTATGAAAAAATATCTATTATTTTTAATGGTTTTTGTTTTCTTTAATTTAAGCTTTGCCGCTGATGGTGAAAAGCGAATTGCTGCTGTTTGTGCAGGATGTCACGGAACAAATGGTGCATCGGTTGGCGACTCAATACCAATAATTGGTGGGCAAAGTGAAGATTATTTGAAAAAAGTTATGAAAGAATATAGTGAAGACAAAAGAGTCGGGTCTGTGATGCTAAAAGTTGCAAAAGGATACGATGACAAAAGAATAGAATATATTGCTAAGTATTTTTCCAAACAAAAATGGGTTAGTTCAAATAAGCCATTTGATAAGAAATTGGCAGAAGAAGGGGAAAAGATTGCTGTTATATGTTTTGACTGCCATGGTAAAAATGGCAAAGGTATGGATGAATATCCAAGAATTGCAGGTCAGCATGCATTTTACCTCAAGCAAGTTTTAAAAGAATACAAGGACGGAATAAATAAAAATGACGAAATGTCACTGTTAAAAGAATATTCAGATGAACAGATAGAAGCACTTGCCAATTATTTTTCTTCAATCAGGCAGTAGCAGGAGGATGAGTATGAAACTAAATAGAAGAAATTTTGTAAAAAATTCTGCGATATTGACTGCAGGATTTGGAGTATATGGAATTGCCAGAAATGCAACTGCTTCGATAATGCCTAAAAAAGGGAAAAGAGTTGTCGTTTTGGGTGGTGGATTTGGCGGATGTACTGCTGCAAAATATATCAAGCTTAATGATCCTTCAATTGAGGTAATTCTTGTAGAAAAAAACGATAAATTCATCTCATGCCCCATTTCAAACCTTGTAATTGTAGGCTTGAGGGGCATGGATTTTATAACATTCAAGTACGACCAGCTGCAAAAAAACTACGGAATTAAATTTTTGCAGGCAGAAGCTGTCCAGATTATCCCAGAAAAAAATCAGCTTGTAACATCAAAAGGTTCAATCGAATATGACAGGCTCGTTGTTTCACCGGGGATAGGCTTTATTGAAAATAAAGAGATAGGATATCAGTTATCGCTTGCAAACAAAATTCCTCATGCATGGAAAGCAGGCAAACAGACGGAAATACTGAAAGCACAACTTCAAAATTTACCAAAAGGTGGAAGCGTAATTTTGAGAGTT
Source organism: Deferrivibrio sp. (assembly GCF_055117995.1). Taxonomy (NCBI): domain Bacteria; kingdom Pseudomonadati; phylum Deferribacterota; class Deferribacteres; order Deferribacterales; family Deferrivibrionaceae; genus Deferrivibrio; species Deferrivibrio sp. The sequence continues at coordinate 36,744 of NZ_JBSQOT010000001.1, forward strand.
CCTAAGTCACCTTACAGATGTCCGCCCGGGCCATATGAAAGAGCATCTCTAATTGCAAACTATATAAAAAGAAATAATCTTGGTGGCAAAATTTTTGTTCTTGACCCAAATGACGATGTAACATCAAAAGGTAAACTTTTCAAGGCCGCCTGGGGTGATTTATACAAAGATATACTGGAATATTATAATCAGGTTGATGTAACAAATATCAATGCGGAAAAGATGAATATTGAAACAAATAAAGGGAATTTTACTGGAAATGTCATAAATTTTATACCTGACCAGAAAGCTTCTGACACTGCATTTAAACTTGGGCTTATCCCGGAAGGTAAATTGTGGGCTTTTGTGGACTCTTACACATTTGAGTCAGAAGCAATAAAAAACGTATATGTTATAGGTGATTCAACAAATACCGGAAGTGTAGGTACAGTGCCCAAATCAGGGTATATTGCAAACTCAATGGGTAAAGTTGTTGCTGAATCTGTTGTGGCATCTCTAAAAGGGGAAAAACCGCCAAAACCTTTTATGGCAAACGCCTGCTACAGCATGGTTAGTGATAGTGAAGCTATATGGGTAACAGCCGTGTATGAGTTTGATGACAACGTTAAAAGAACTATAACAATAAAAAATGCTTCAGGCACACCTCATGAAAGATCAAAAATTGATGCATTCCATCAAATTAGCTGGGCAGAAAATATATGGAATGACGTTTTAATGTAAAAAAAGGCAGCCATAGCTGCCTTTTTTTGCTGGTCTATAAGCCGGATTCTGTACCTGATTTACAGGCGGTGATCATTTATCTTGGACAAACATTGCTGTTTGCCTCCAGCAGCCTACCCGCAAGCATCGGACGAGCAGCCCTCAAGCGCTTGCCTATTTGGCCTTGCACCGGGTAGGGTTTGCCATGCCCTAACTGTCACCAGTCAGGCGGTGAGCTCTTACCTCCCCTTTTCACCCTTACCGAGCACCTCACTGTGTCTATTTGGCAAACAATAAAACTCATATTATTGAGTACTATTTTTAAGCCAAATACTATCAATGAGGTGCTCGGCGGTATATTTTCTGTGGCACTTTCCACGCCTCACGGCGTATCGGCGTTACCGATTACCCTGCTCTGCGGTGTCCGGACTTTCCTCCCGAATATTCGGGCGATCACCCGACCAGCAATGACTATTATAATAGTTACATTCAATTTTTAAAGGGCAAAATTCACATTTTGGTTTTTTACGACAGAAATCTTTACAAACATTAACAATCAAAGCATGATATTCTTTATAAATCTCCACATCATAGGTTATATGTTTATGAAACATATTTTGTAAGTCATCATAATCTTCGGATAAGTTTATACCAAGTCTTTTAAACAACCTTTTTGTATAAGCATCAACAACAAAAACCGGAAAATCAAGTGCATAAAGTAAAATAGAATCCGCCGTTTCCTTACCAATCCCATTTATTTCAAGTAAAGTCTTCCTTAAGTTTTGAAAATTCATATTTTTCAGTCTTTCAATATTACCATTACAAATTTTATTGATAGTATTTACAAAATTTTTCAGTCTTTTGGTTTTAAGATTATAAAAGCCTGATGGTTTTATAAGCTCTTTTAAAGCAAAATCATCAATGCCGCAAATTTTATTAAAATCAAGCAGACCAGCATTTTTCAAGTTATAGAGACTTTTTTCCACATTTCTCCAGTTTGTATTTTGAGTAAGAATTGCACCTACCATAACTTCAAAAGATGACTCAGCAGGCCACCAAAAAGTCTTGCCGTAAAATTTTTCAAGAAGGCTATAAATTTGAATCAATCTCTCTTGCATTTTGCCACCAATTTAATATTAATATGATATGTTTGACTTAACACAACTGAACAATCAAATCAATATGATGAAATCCGAAACCCTTTCAAGATATGGCAAAAGAGTTGATATAATAATTAAAATGATTGATAAAGAGCTTAATTTTTTAAACAGAAATAAGATGATATTGGATAAAATTGCCGTAAAAGTTAAAACTTCCAGACGAAAAAAGAAAAAAATTTATGAAAAGTTAGCTGAAAGGATACAAATAAAAATAAATAGCTCTTCAATAAAGCTGGAAAAGATGTATATTTTAAAGAAAAAATATATAGATGAATATAAACTGCAAAGAGAAATACTTGGCATATATGACCATACTTTCATTGATGATTTTTATGAATAATTAAAGTTTTGCCATTTTTAGCCGAATTATTTTAGAGAGGTTAAATATGGATAATATACTTTTTCCAACTATTACCACAATAAAGAGTGCCAATAACAACTATTTGAAAAATGAACCGAGAAAAAAATTCCGCTTTAAGGGGAAAGTTATTCATATGAGGCAGGCAAGAAATGATGAAAATGGTAATACAGTAATTTTAATATCTACTGATTTAAGCATAAAAGAGCTTGATTCTTTGAAAAATAAAGAGATTACAATCCTTTCAGAATAAAAAGAAGCCGGCATCCAGCCGGCAATGGACGATCCTTCTAACAGCGTGGTTGTTCCACTACTGCTACAAATTTTATAGCATTTTTTATGCCATTACAAGTTTATTTTTATCAATACTGCTCCCGAAAGAATCAAAAACGCCCCTACAAATCTTGTCACAGAAATTTTTTCTTTCAAAAAATAATATCCTATCAAAAGGCCAAAAAGTGAATTTACCTGTCTTAATGCTGTTGCATACGATACATTCATATAGGTAAGACCAATTCTATACGATAAAAACGAAAGAAATATTATTCCACCACCCAATAAAACATACTTTTTATTTTTTGAAAATTCCATAATATGGTTTCCATACTTAATATTAGCTTGGACAAATAAAAACAGCGTCATAAAAAATACGACTGAGTAAATGTAAAGCATAAAGCTGTTTGTTGTGACACCAAATTTATCTATAATAGCCCCAAATGAATAAAACAGTGAAGCAAGAAGAGCAAAAAATATCCCTTTGTTGTCTATCTTCCCTTTTAATCGGGACATATGCATCGTAAAAATACCTATAAATATTATTAATATTCCCAATAGGCCACTAACAGTAAATTGTTCACCAAGTAAAAGTCTTGCCCAGATAGCTACAAGAATGGGGGAAGATGTTGATACAGGATAGGCAAGCGAGACATCTGTGAAAACGTAACTATTTGATAAACTAAGATGATATAAAGCAAAAAAGACTGCAGCAAAGAAGCCTAAAAATATAGGCAAAAACTCAAAATTTATCATATCTCTACCAAAAAATACCATGAATATGGTAAAAATAATCAAGTTGATTATATGCATCTGGTAGTTAAATACAAACTTATTATTAGATTTTTTCAATAATATATTCCACAAAGAATGTGTAAAAGCACTAAATATAACTAAAGCCAATCCTGTCATAATTATTTTTAATAATTATAATCTTATTTTAAATCAAGCAGTATATTCAAAAGATGTTTATTTATATCACGATAGTTACGGATGTGATGATTTCAATTGATAAAATATATAAATACCCTTTATTTATTAAATAAATCATAAAAAATTTATATGTATTTATAATACATATTGTATACAATATACAACAAAAAGATTGACAATAGAAAAGTATAATGCTAAAAAATAAACAGCGGTTTAAAAACAGAGACACTAATTTAAGGAGGTTTATATGTCATTAAAAGAAGTATTAGCTAAGAAGATTGAAGCTCACAGACCAAGAACAACTAGGCTTGTCAAAGAATATGGTGACGTTAAAGTTTGTGATGTGACAATTTCTCAGGTAATTGGTGGAATGAGAGGGATAAAGTCATTGGTGACAGATATTTCTTACCTCGACCCAATGGAAGGGATCAGATTTAGAGGGATGACAATTGATGAAACTTTTGCTGCTCTCCCTAAAGTTCCTGGTTCAGAATATCCATATGTTGAGGGTTTTTGGTGGCTTCTTCTTACAGGCGATGTTCCAACCATGGAGCAAACTCTTGAAGTAGTTGCTGACTGGAAAGCCCGTGCACAGGTACCTGAGTACGTTTGGGATATTTTAAGAACTATGCCAAGAGATACACATCCTATGACTATGTTCTCAGCAGCTATCCTTGCAATGCAAAGAGAATCTATTTTTGCCAAAAACTATGCCGCAGGGAAATTTAATAAAATGACTTGCTGGGAAGATATGTATGAAGACTGTAACAACCTGCTTGCAAAATTGCCTACAATAGCTGCCTATATTTACAGGATGAAATATAAAGGTGATACACCTATCGCTCCAAATCCTGAGCTTGATTGGGGTGGAAACTTTGCTCACATGATGGGCATCGGCAAACCATATGATGATGTGGCAAGGATGTATTTTATCCTTCACTCTGACCACGAATCAGGAAACGTTTCAGCTCACACTACCCACCTTGTTGCATCAGCTCTTTCTGATGCTTACTACTCACTTTCAGCTGGTATCAATGGTCTTGCAGGCCCACTTCACGGTCTTGCTAACCAGGAAGTACTTGCCTGGACTCAAAACTTTATGCAAAAACTTGGTGGGAAACTTCCTACTAAAGAAGAATTGGAAAAAGCTCTCTGGGATACACTTAATTCAGGTCAAGTTATTCCTGGGTATGGTCATGCTGTTCTTAGAAAAACTGACCCAAGATATACTGCTCAAAGAGAATTCTGTCTTAAAACACCAGGTCTTAAAGATTATCCATTGTTCCAGCTTGTCAGCATGATTTATGAAGTAGCTCCAAAAGTTCTCATGGAGCATGGCAAAGCTAAAAACCCATGGCCAAATGTTGATGCTCAGTCTGGTGTTATTCAGTGGTACTATGGTGTTACTGAATACGATTTTTATACTGTATTGTTTGGTGTTGGCCGTGCACTTGGTGTTCTTGCTAACATTACCTGGGACAGAGCTCTTGGTTATGCAATCGAAAGACCTAAGTCTGTTACTACAGATATGCTTGAAGAAATCGCAGGAATTAAAAAATAAAAAACAAAATGGCCCCGAAAGGGGCCTCTTCTTTTATCTTAGAAATAACATAAAAATCAAATTATCATTGAATCCCTGGCAATAATAGAGTTAGGGCATTTTTTTAGAGACATTAAATGCATTTTTTCCAAGATATTGTCATCATATTCGGGATTATGATGAAACAGAACAAAATTTTTTACATTTGCTTTTTTGGCAATTTCACAACCTTTAACATATGTTGAATGCCCCCAGCCTCTTTTGGATACACCATCCATTTTCCCCTCATAATCTTCAGGCAAATATGTAGTATCATAAATCAAAAAATCAGCACCTTTTGCAAATGCAATCAGCTCTTCATCAGAAGATGGGGAATGTTCATAATCGGTAGCATAAATATATGTAATCCCATTGATATTTAACTTGTATATCTTTGATGTATTGGGATGATTACCATCAATATAGGTTAATTCAGAGCCGTTAAATATGTATTTTTTTCTTTCCTCAAGAATGTTAAAAGAAAGTTTGGCTTTAAAAACCTCCACACTGACAGGAAAAAATGGTGGCTTATAAATATTGCCAAGAAACTCTTCAAGAGTAGAAAAATTATAATTTTTGCTGAGGTAAAAATTCAGTTTAACATTATTATGAAAAATCGGTTTAAATCCGAGAATGCCAATCAAATGATCCCAATGAATGTGTGAAAAAAAAATATTATATTCTCTGATATTATTGATTTCTTCACTGCTTAGGCTTTGTACACCTGTACCCATATCAAGCAAAATTGCAGTATCATTGTGTACGCTGATAAGTGAAGAAGTGTAACTGCCATACTTGTTGAAACCTTTTCCATAAACGCTGTTTGTCCCTCGACATCCAAGAATTTTCAGCATTTAAACCTCTTGTAAAGAGTCACTGAATTACCCTTATCATTATACTGAACCCTGTCAAAATACATCCTCGTAATCATTATACCTCTACCGTGAAGTTTTAGCAGGTTATCGTCATTTATTTCCTGCACATTCTTCACATCAAAACCATTACCCATATCGGTTACTTTAGCCTCGAAATATTCACTGTTATAAAAGATTTTTACGGTTACATAACGTTTTGAATATTTTTCATTATTCAACCTTTCATTAAGTAAATCCATGTATATCCCTTTTTCAGTATTCTCAAACTTTTCATCACCGGTAATCTCAAGATTTCCGTGCTCGATACTGTTTGTAATGATTTCCGAAAGGCCAATCCTTAACTTTTGAATATCTGAAATATTGCAAAAATAAGCAAGCTCCCTTGTAATGTTATAAACTATTTTATCAACCTCAAAAATATTATTTTTTACAACAAATTCCTTACTGATAAAATTAGGGTAAAACTTTTCAGAAAAAAAACCTGCCTTACCACCATGATACACAGTATCAACAAGCGTTCTTAATTGAACAATATCAAAAGATTCGCTAAGCTCATAAATATATTTTCTCCCCTTATTCTGTCCTATAAAAACTAAAGGTAAATCACCCAAATCAAAATTTTTATCAGAATCAGCCACATCAGTTACATACAAAATAAATCCGTAATCAAGTTCACATGGTTGCTTAATAAAATCGACGCACTCAATCTCTTCGATTTTACTGAACTCTGAAATTTTTCCAAGAATGTTGTAATTTTTAATAAAACATGCTATTTTTTTCATAATTAGATTATAACATAATTTTTCGTAAAATAAACTTTTTTTTGAACTCAATCAAAGATATCAGGAGGGTTTATGCTACCAAAAGAAATTTTTAGACAGTATGACATTAGAGGGACGGTGCCTGATACATTCAATAAAAATATTGCCTGCAATATTGCAAATGTATTTGGATATCAGATTAAAGAAAAAACTAAAAAAGATACTCCTATCGTAACCGTTGGCAGAGATGTAAGACTCTCATCGGATGAGATTTTTCAAGGAGTATTAAAGGGGCTTACCGATTCAGGTTGTGAAGTGATAGAACTTGGTCATTGCCCTACCCCTGTCACTTATTTTAGTGCTTTTCACCTAAATCCTGACGCATATCTTATGATAACAGGAAGTCATAATCCAGCCAACTACAATGGAATGAAACTTGGTATAGGAAAATCTACATATCACTCCGAATTAATTACATCACTTTTTGATGATTTTCAGAAGTACGGCTACAGGACAGAAACCAATAAAGGCAAACATTCCACATTTGATATTAAAAAAGAATATATAAAATGGAACTTGAACCATTTTAGTGAACTTAAAAATAAGATAAAAAACCTTAAAAGAAGAATTACAGTAGTTATAGATGCTGGCAATGGTGTTGCTTCAGATGTGGCGCCTGAGATATTCAAAGGGCTTGGAGTAAATGTAATTGAACTGTTTTGCCAGTTTGACGGAAACTTTCCAAATCATCATCCTGACCCTACAGTAGAAGAAAACCTGATTGATGCAAAAAATAAACTAAATGAAACAGGTGCAGACTTTGCTGTTGCCTATGACGGTGATGCAGACAGAATTGGTGTGGTAGATGAAACGCAAAATGTAATCTGGGGGGATATGCTGATATTGATTTTTGCTAAAGAAATAGCAAAAACAAAGAAAAATCCTACTGTAATAGCTGACGTCAAGGCTTCTCAGGTGCTGTTTGATGAACTTTCCAAAAACAAAATAAGCGGGATTATGTGGAAAACAGGCCACTCTCTTATCAAGTCAAAACTTAAAGAAACCAACGCTGAGCTTGCCGGTGAGATGAGTGGACACATATTCTTTGCTGATAAATACTTCGGCTACGATGATGCAATTTATTCTTCAGTAAGATTTCTTGAAGCTTATGTAAATGAACTTATTGAAGGTAAAGTTACAAAGGTAAGTGATTTATTAAAAAATGTTCCTAAGGTTTATAACACACCCGAAATAAGATTTGATTGTGAAGAATCCAAAAAATTTCAAATAGTAGAACAACTTTCAGAAATTTTCAGAAACTACAAGGAAAATGGCCAATATGGAATAAAAAATATAATTACCACTGACGGAATAAGGGTTGTTTTTGAAAATGGCTGGGGGCTTTTAAGGGCAAGCAATACCCAACCTGTCCTTGTCATGAGATTTGAGGCCACTGATGAAAAGTCTATGAACAGTTATAAAGAACTTTTCGAAAATGAATTGCAAAAATTATAAAAAGAGGCAGGTTATCTGCCTCTTTTTTACATAAACTAATTGGTGTTTAAATTGTAGGTGCACCTTTCAAAACTTCTGTACTGTTTTCAACTTTAAACTTACTGAAATTGTCGATGAAGTTTTTTGCAAGATTTTTTAGATTTTCACGGTATTTACTTTTATCTTCCCAAGCAAGCTCAGGATGCACGACATTTTCAGGTATTCCAGGAATCTCTTTTGGGATTTCAAAGCCAAATATATCGTTTCTGATGTATTCGGCCTTTTCAAGACTCCCATCAAGAATCGACCTGATAATTGCTCTTGTATGCTTTATTTTAAACCTTTGCCCAACGCCATATGGGCCACCTGTAAGCCCAGTATTTACAAGCCAGCAGGTTACATTATGTTTGTCAATCTTGCCTCCTAAAAGTTCAGCATACTTAAATGGATGATGAACCATAAAAGGAGCTCCAAAACAAGCGCTAAAAACAGCCTTAGGCTCAGTCACACCTTTTTCGGTGCCAGCAACTTTTGCCGTATAGCCTGATACGAAATGATACATCGCCTGTTCTTTATTTAATTTTGCTACTGGCGGCAATACACCAAATGCATCATAAGTTAAAAATATAATATTTTTAGGGTGATCTCCTTTACCATTTTCTACTATCTTAGGAAGATGCGTTATAGGGTATGATGCCCTGGTATTTTCCGTTAAGGAATCATCATCAAGGTCTATCCTGCGTGTTTCAACATCTATTGTAACATTTTCTAATATTGTGCCAAACCTTCTTGTAGTTTCATAAATATCAGGCTCTGCTTCTTTTGACAAATTTATTACCTTGGCATAGCAACCACCTTCAATATTAAATACGCCACTATCATTCCAGCCATGCTCGTCATCACCGATAAGGTATCTTTCCGGGTCTGTCGAAAGAGTGGTTTTCCCTGTTCCTGATAAACCAAAAAACAAAGCCACATCCCCTTTTTCTCCAACATTGGCAGAGCAGTGCATAGACATAACCTTTTTTTTAGGCAATAAATAATTCATTACTGTAAAAATTGATTTTTTTATTTCCCCTGCGTAACTGGTACCACCTATTAAAACTAACCTTTTATCAAAATTAACTATAATAAAGGTTTCTGAGTTTGTTCCATCTTCTTCTGGATTTGCATGAAACCTTGGCAAGTCTATTACCGTAAAGTCAGGTTTAAAAGTTTCAAGCTTGGTACTGTCAAGTTCTCTTATAAACATATTTCTTGCAAACAATGAATGCCAGGCATATTCGGAAATAACTCTTACATTAATCCTTGTCTTTTCATCACTACCTGCATAACAATCCTGTATAAATATCTCTTTGGTTTGCAGATAAGCCTTTATTTTGCTGTAAATTTTCTCAAAAGATTCTTCGCTAATTGGCTTATTGTCCTTTGACCAATAGACATCCTCCGCACTTTTTGTCTCCACAATGTATTTGTCATTAGCAGACCTTCCGGTATGATGCCCTGTCCTTACCACCACCGGACCAAGATGCGCTATAATCCCTTCACTGCGCTTAATTATCGCCTCATAAAGGGCAGGTGTGGACAAATTTCTATGAACTTGTGCCACATTTTTGAACCCATACATACTTAAAATGCTCTCTTTCATCTTTCCCCCTTTAAAAAAACTGTTGAAAAAGCGAGTCATTTTAATATAATTCCTGAATGTTTGTAAACCACTTTTTTACTTCAGATATTTCTGAAGCGGAAATAAAAAAAGAAAAAGAAAAAGCAAGACAGCTTAGAAAAAAACAATGGTGGAAAAACCAGGTTGCAAATGGTGTATGTTATTATTGCAACAATAAATTTCCTCCATCTGAGCTAACAATGGACCATATTGTTCCACTTGTCAGAGGAGGAAAAACCACAAAAGGGAATGTTGTACCTGCTTGCAAAGACTGTAACAATAAGAAAAAGTACATGCTCCCTATTGAATGGGCTGAATATCTTGAAAAATTAAAATCTAAATAAACATCAGGAGAATATATGACTGGTAAAGAAATCAGAGAATTATTTTTAAAATTTTTTGAAGAAAAAGGGCACAAAAGGGTTTCATCCTCATCGCTCGTCCCTGAAAATGACCCTACACTTCTTTTTACCAACGCCGGTATGAATCAGTTTAAAGATTTATTCCTTGGAAATGAGAAGAGGGATTACACAAGGGCTGTAACCTGCCAAAAGGTTGTAAGAGCAGGAGGCAAGCATAATGACCTTGAGAATGTTGGAAGAACTGCAAGGCATCACACTTTTTTTGAAATGTTAGGTAATTTTTCTTTCGGTGACTATTTTAAGGAAGAAGCGATAGAGTACGCTTGGGAGTTTTTGACAAAACGGCTTGGATTGCCTGAAGATAAGCTGTTTGTGTCAATATACCACGACGATGATGAAGCATTTAAGATTTGGAATAAAAAAATAGGTATTCCTGCTAACAAGATAGAAAGACGCGGAGAAAAAGACAATTTCTGGTCAATGGGGGACACAGGGCCATGCGGACCATGCTCAGAAATTCATATTGACCAGGGACCTGAAGTAGGTTGCAAAAGGCCTGACTGTAACCCGGATTGTGATTGCGACAGACATCTTGAGCTTTGGAACCTTGTATTTATGCAGTTTAACAGAGATGAAAACGGTAATTTAACACCTCTTCCCAAACCAAGCATAGATACCGGAATGGGGCTTGAAAGGATAACTACCGTTGTTCAGAAGGTTTCAAGTAATTACGATACAGACCTTTTTAGGCCAATACTGGAATATATTGCAAAACTGGCAAATAAAACTTACGGCCAGAATGAAAAAGACGATGTAAGTATAAGGGTAATTGCAGACCATAGCAGGTCAACCACCTTTCTCATATCAGATGGGGTGATACCATCAAACGAAGGAAGAGGATATGTGCTTAGAAGGATTATGAGAAGAGCTATGCGACATGGAAAAATGCTTGGCTTCAATGAAGTATTTTTCCATAAAATATGTGAATTCGTTGTAGACTTTATGGGTGACCACTATATCGAACTTATTGATAAAAAATCATATATGTCAAAAGTGGTGCTAAATGAAGAATTGAGGTTTAAAAACACACTTGAAACCGGGCTTAAAATAATTAATGAGCTTTTGGAAAAATATAAAAACAAAAAAGAATTACCAGGCAATGAGATTTTCAGGCTTTACGACACATACGGATTTCCTACGGATTTATTGCAGGACATTGCTGAGGATAATGGCTTTACTCTCGATATACATGGATTTAATGAAGAAATGCTAAAACAACAGGAAAAGGCAAAAAAATCCTGGGCAGGAAGCGGCGAAGAAAAAATCAATCCTGTATATCTCAACCTGGCCTCAAAATACGCTTGCGAATTTGAAGGGTACGACAAATTGACCATAAACTCCAAAATAATCTCTATTTTAACTAACAATAAAGAGGTACAAAACTTAAATAATTCTGAAAAAGGGATTATTGTTCTTGAAAAAACTACATTTTACCCTGAAGGCGGCGGACAGGTTGGCGACAAAGGGGTTATAAAAACTGAAAACGGCATTTTTAGGGTAGAAAATACAAAAAAAATCGCCGATAAGCTCATAATTCACGAAGGAGCTGTTATCAAAGGAGTTTTAAATACAGGTGAGCTGGCTGAAGCAGCTGTTGATAACAGCCTGAGAAAAGCAACTGAAAAAAATCATACGGCCACACATCTTTTGCACAAAGCACTTCAGATGGTATTGGGTGATCATGTAAGACAGGCAGGTTCACTTGTTACACCTGAAAGGTTAAGATTTGACTTTGCCCACTTTTCGCCACTTTCAAAAGATGAAATAGCACGAGTAGAAGAAATTGTTAATTCAGAAATACAACAAAACAGCGCCGTCAATAAGACTTACAAATCTCTTGATGAAGCAATAAAATCAGGAGCCATGGCGCTTTTTGGAGAAAAATACGGTCAAACGGTAAGGGTAGTAAAAGTAGATAATTTCTCAACAGAATTATGCGGTGGCTGTCATGTTAATTATACAGGGGAAATTGGCCTATTTAAAATAGTTGGCGAATCAAGTGTTGCTGCTGGGGTTCGAAGAATAGAAGCAGTCACCGGGCTTGAAGCATTTAGATATTTATCAGAATGTAGCAATATACTAAATGACCTTGAACTTAAACTGAAAGTAAAAAAAGACGAACTTATTTCAAAAATTGATGATTTATCTATTACTATAAAACAATTAAATAAAGAGCTTGACAGACTCAAATCAAAAGAAGAGGCAAACAGGCTCGATGACATCCTTAACAATACAAAAAACATTAACGGGACAAATGCCCTTGTAATTGAGCTTGGGGAAACAGACATATCCCATTTAAGAAATACAATGGATATTGCAAAAGCCAAGCTAAAAACCGGTGTAATACTTATTATCAGCAAAGGCGATAACAAAGTTACTTTTCTATGCGGTGTAACTGATGACCTTTTAAATAAATATAATGCCGGTGATATTGTAAAAGAGGTATCAAAAATTACTGGCGGAGGTGGAGGCGGTAAAAAAGACCTTGCCCAGGCAGGTGGAAAGGATATAACAAAGGTTAAACAGGCTATAGATAGATTTTATCAATTAATTTAAAAGGCTGGTGATTGCCAGCCTCTTTTTTACAATGATTATTAATAACCTAAAAGAAGAATTAAAATATAGAAAAATCAAAATAATTAATCAAAAAAGCAATTTAGCTGCTGTCCTTATTCCTATTATAAAAAACAATGATACATACGAACTGATTTTTACCAAAAGACTCAACACTCTGCCAACACACGCTGGTGAAGTCTCTTTCCCCGGCGGACTTATGGATTTAAATGACACTTCCCCTGAATACACAGCCATTAGAGAGGCTGAAGAAGAGATAGGTATTTCAGGTAAAAATGTAGAAATTTTAGGAAGACTTGATGATGAACTGTCGATACACAAATTCAAAGTGTTTACCTATGTGGGATATGTAAACTCCAACTCAAAAATCAGTGATCTAAAATTTCAAGAAAATGAGGTTGAGAAAGTATTCACAGTGCCAATCAGTTACTTTTACAATTGCAACTGCTGGACAGAAAACTGGGTCAGAAGAAATGAAAAAGTAAAAGTCTATTTTTATCCTTATGACGATGTCATTATCTGGGGACTAACCGGAAGAATTTTGTCAAAGTTTTTAAAAATTTTTTCAAAATACTTAAAATAAAAAAAATCATTCAGTTTTTATGATATAATTATGGAAGAGGTAACAAAAATCTTACAAGATTATGTTTTAATGGATAATTAAATAATTTTTTAATTGTTTAATTAATTGCTTGTCATTAAATAGTTTTTGATATAAAAGGGATTAACAAAAAAAAAATAAAAGAGGTGTAAAATGTATAACATTACATTCTCACGAGATTCAGAGGCTGAATACAAAAAGAACGAATTGTACTATGAAAACAAAATAGCTGAAGTATTTTCACAGTTTAAAAAGATCAATGAGCCTTTTTACAATTTTTCCAGAATTTTTGTAAAAAATATCCCATTTAATCTCATTGAAATTATCAGCAACAAAGACCTTCTAAACTTAATGCAGACTATGTACGAAGTGCTCAATAACAGAAAAAAGAAAAAATATCTGCAAACAATAATTGAGCCTTACTCCAACGATTTTTTCATCGGAAATTTTGCAATATTGATTATGAATACAGATGACAGGCCATTTCTTGTAGACAGTATCAGGGAATATTTCTATGAAATTAATCTTAATCAGCAGTTTATACTTCACCCTATTTTCAGTGTCAAAAGAAATGCCAAAGGGGAAGTAATTGAACTTGATAAGCCTCAAATTGGTACAAGAAATGAATCTTTTGTTGCTATTTTTATTGAAGGTATTGAGTCAGATACACTGAAAGAGGTAGCTGATGAGTTAAACAAAATATATGACGAGGTTTGCCTTACTGTTGATGACTATTCCGAAATGAGCAGCATGCTTAATAACCTCTCATTATACTACAAAAACAAGTCCGCAGAAGTATCAGAATTTCTCAAATGGATTGGTGAAGGGAATTTTATATTACAGGGGATAAGAGTTCTTAATGACATAAACCTTAGTGATGAAACATATAAATTGGAGCAATACGGTGTTTACAAACTAAACAGAACAATCGGTCTAATTCCAAATATGATAAAAGCCCTTAAAAACAAATCATTTAGATTTATAAACGGTTATCCTGTAATTTTTGACAAAGCCCTTTACAGATCAAAAGTTAAAAAAAGAAAAAATTATGACAGAATTATTATTGTAGACGACAAAGGTGAGCAAAGCACACTGGTATCCATGATAGGTATTCTTTCAAAAGATGCCTTGAAAATCCCACCTTACAACATTTCCCTGGTAAGACATAAAATTGATGAAATTATCGACCATTTTGGCTTTGTAAACGGCTCTCACGACCACAAATGGCTTCTTGATATGATAGAATCATTTCCCAAAACTGAAATCATATCCCTTGACAAAGAAACCCTTATAAACATTTTCAAAACCGTTTTCTCAATGCAGGGGAAAAACCAGATAGTTTTTTATACAAAAAATTTCAAACCTCTAAAAAATTATTATGTGTTTATGGCATTCCCTCAAGAAAAGTTTTCAAATGAAATCTTGCAGGATATAAAGAAAATTTTCCAAAAAGAACTTAATGCACATACCCTTGATATTTCAGTAAGAAATGACGAGCATGGATATGTATTTGCCCATTTCCACTTTTACCTTAAAGACCTTGAAATATTGAAAAAGCTTGACTTCAATAAAATTGAGCTGCAAATAGCTGAGCTTATAAAAGATTGGAAAGATGAGCTTTATGAAGAGTTAAAAATCAGATTTTCCGGCGTAAAAAGTGACCAACTGTTTCAAAAATTTGCAGACAGTTTTTCTGAAACCTATAAGACCAAGTGTACCCCTCATGAGGCTGCCGAAGATATCTCTTATCTGGACAAACTTATTGATGTATCTGCAAACCTCTATGCTGACAGTACAAAAGTTACACTAAAGCTCTACACAAGAAACAAAATATTACTGACTGACATTATGCCGATTATTGACAATATCGGTATAAAGGTAAATGAGGAATTTACTTACAAAGTGAATACAGAAAGTGGCAAATATTTTATAAATTCTATACACCTTGCAGAAATTGATGATGCAGCCACCTTTAAGGAAAAATATTCAAAGCTTTTACCTGAGCTGGTTCTCAAAGTAATAAAAGAAAAAGTTGAAAATGATAATTTAAATAAGCTTTTGATTCTGGAAAATCTTAACTACAAAGAGATAGATTTTTTAAGGGGAGTCAGAAACTATATTGAGCAAATAAACCCTCTTTACAGAAGGGCAAGTCTCAATGAAGCCATTATAAACAACAGCAGCATAGGTAAATATTTTATCGATTTCTTGTATGAAAAATTTGAACCTGGCAAAAAAAGCAGAAATTTTGAAAAAATAGAAAAAAATATACTTGAAGCGATTGATAAAGTTGTTTCTGTTCAGGAAGACGGCATTCTACGCCACTTCTACAAGGTAATTACCGCAATCATCAGGACAAATTATTTTATACCTGGCAAAGATTACATCTCATTCAAAATAAAATCAAAAGAGCTTGATATTCTTCCTGACCCAAAGCCAATGTTTGAAATCTATGTTCATTCGGCACAGATGGAAGGGATTCACTTAAGAGGCGGAAAAGTTGCAAGGGGTGGATTAAGATTCAGCGACAGGCCGGATGATTTCAGAACAGAAATTTTAGGTCTTGTCAAAACCCAGATGGTCAAAAATACAGTTATTGTTCCTGTTGGTTCAAAAGGCGGATTTATTGTAAAAAAACGTTATGAAGACAGGGAGCTTGACAAAGAGCACGTAATAAATCAGTACAAAACGCTTATCAAAGGTCTTCTTGATATTACTGATAATTACAAAGGGAAAAAAATAGTTCACCCGGAAAATGTAGTCATTTATGATGAAAAAGACCCATACCTTGTTGTGGCAGCAGATAAAGGAACGGCCACATTCAGCGACATTGCAAACAGCGTATCTATTGAATATGGGTTTTGGTTGGGTGATGCCTTTGCTTCTGGTGGCAGCGCCGGATATGATCATAAAAAGGTGGGAATTACTGCTAAAGGTGCTTGGGAATCTGTAAAAAGGCATTTCAGAGAATTGGGCAAAGATACACAAAGCGAACCTTTTACAGTCATCGGCATAGGGGATATGTCAGGAGACGTATTTGGAAATGGGATGCTTCTTTCCGATAAAATAAAGCTCCTTGCTGCTTTTAATCATATCCATATTTTTGTGGACCCAGACCCTGATCCTGAAACAAGCTTTGTCGAAAGACTCAGAATGTTCAAGCTCCCAAGGTCTACATGGAAGGATTACAACCATGAATTAATCTCAAAAGGTGGCGGAATTTTTGAAAGAAGTGCCAAAAAAATAGAATTATCCCCTGAGATAAAAGAAGTATTTGATATTGATAAGGATGTCGTTACAGGGGAAGAACTTATAAAATATATTCTCAAATCCCGTGCCGAGCTTCTGTGGAATGGTGGGATAGGAACTTATATCAAAGATGACTCAGAAACAAATGAAGAAGTTGGAGACAAAGCAAATGATAATGTAAGGATAAATGCTTCAGAACTCAGAGTAAAGGTTATAGGTGAAGGTGGTAATCTGGGGCTTACTCAAAAAGCAAGGATAAGATTTGCTCTAAATGGTGGTTTAATAAATACCGATGCCATAGATAACTCAGCTGGAGTTGATATGTCAGACCATGAGGTAAATTTGAAAATTCTATTTGATGTCCTCATGAAAAATAAAGAACTCAAAGATATAAAAGAAAGAAATGCTCTAATTGCAAAGCTGACCCCTGAAGTTACAGACCTTGTTTTAAGAGACAATTATCTTCAGACTCAAATCATAAGTTGTGATCTTTTAAAAGCAAAAGAAAACCTCATTTCTTATATAGATACCGCTGAATATTTGAAAAATATAGGACTGTTAAACTTTAAAATTGAAAAAATAAACTTCATCAATGAAAAAAGAAATATTACCAGACCTGAGCTAAGTGTTCTTCTTGCATACACAAAGATAATGCTTTTTGATAACACCGTAAACGAATTTAATCATAACTCGGAGCTGTTGAAAGAGGAATATATCAAATATTATCCTAAAACTGTAATCAAGAAATATTCCAAATATTTTGATGAACACAAGCTAAAAAATGAAATAACCGCTACAGTGGCTGTAAACAAGGCAGTAAATCAGGCAGGCATACCATTTTTTATTGAGTTGCACAAAACAACTGGGCAGCCTTACGCAAAATTAATAGAAAGATACCTTTATGCTGACAAGTTGCTTGGTACTTCTGAAGTAAGGGAAAAGGTAGAAGCCCTTGACCTCAAAGTTGAGGCAAATTTACAGTATCAAATGCTGATTGAGCTTGAAAAGACATTGAGGGTGGCCACCAACTGGCTTATAAACGACAATAATTTTGCAATGATTAATGAAAATATGGATACTTTCAAGAAAGTATGCAATTCAATTACGACAAATCTTAAAGGTATTTTTAAGGACAACTACGATAATTTGCTTTGCCACTTGAATAATTCTGGCTGCAAATCAGGTATCTCAAAAAGCGTCTGTGATATAAAATTTGTAAAGCCTGCATTTGATCTTTTTGAAGTTATTATTAAAAACAACCTGGATATAACCAAAACTGTTAAAAATTATTTTACAATTGGCTTAAACCTCAATCTCCCATTGTTTATAAACGGCGTAAAGCAGACTGAAATAAAAACCACCTGGGATAAAACAAACAGAGAAAACCTGCTGAACAGAATCAAAATATTCCAGAAGGAATTCTGCGCAAAATACACCCAGAACGGTGAAGGATGGCTTAAAGAACTGCAAAAAACGGAACAAATATTTTTTATGAACTATAATAAGTTTCTTGAGTCTATAAGTGCAGGAGAGTTTGAAAGCCTGGTGCCTTATAACGTAATGCTTGACTCTCTGTTTAATATGTTGAATACAAAATAAATAGAGGTTTTGAAGTGGTAAAAAAGTTTTTGCTTGTATTGCTGCTAATAACAATAATGGAGGTCAGTTTGCTTGCACAGGTTAAAGAGACAAAACTTCCTAATGGGATTGATTTCGTATATAAAAATATCCCTGGAGTTAAAGTAACTTCTGTCCAAGTATGGATGAAAACCGGCTCTGTAAATGAAGATTCCAAAATAAATGGGATTTCACACTTTTTGGAGCATCTTGTATTTAAAGGTACAAGCAAATTCAAACCTGATGAAATAGACAGCATTGTTGAAGCAAATGGCGGCCAGATGAACGCTGCAACAAGCAAAGACTACACATTTTATTATATCACTATCCCCACTTATAACAGTAAGGTTGCATTTGAAGTCCTCAGTGAAATGGTCTTCAATGCAACCTTTATTGAAGAAGAGATAGATAAGGAAAGACCCGTTGTAATCCAGGAAATAAAAAGGAAATATGATAATCCCACATACGATATGTGGAAATATGTTTCTGATACCCTATATAAAGATTTGCCATATTCTATGGAAATCATTGGCACAGAAGATAACATCAAAAACTTTACCCGCAAACAGATAGTGGATTATTATAACAAGTATTATCATCCGCAAAATATGACACTCGTTGTTGTCGGTGATATATCTTATGATGAGGCAAAAAAGTTTGCAGAAACGTATTTTAACAAAACAAAAAGTGTTTCTGCCGGCAAAGCCTATTCTACCGATACACAAATAAAGCTGTCTGACGACCAATTCAAAATTTTCAAGAAAAAGCTTTCACAAACGTATGCTGCGATTGTATATCCATCTTTCAGCATCCTTGATAAAAGAAACTCCTCTCTTGACGTATTGACTGAAATTTTGAGCAGCGGAGAAAATTCAATACTAACTTCAATTCTAAAAAACAGGCTAAATCTTGTAACATCGATATATGCCGGCTCTATGGGGCAAAAATATGTGGGCAGCTTTGTAATATATTTTACTTCTGAGGACAAAGACTTTAAAAAAGTTATAGCCGAAACGGATAAAATAATTTCCGATATTCTTGAAGGAAAAATTGATGAAGATATGATAACAAGGGCAAAAAACAGGCTTAAAAGTCAGGTTATTTTCCAGAGGGAAAAAACATCTTCAGAGGCAAACGACATTGGATACTCTTTTACTCTCGGCATAAGGGACTACTACTTTAAGTACACTGAAATGATTGATAAGGTTACAAAAGAGGATATTGTTAGTGTGGCAAAAGATATATTTAACAATCACAGATTAATCGTTGCAACATCGAAATCAGACTTATCACTTTAATATAAAATACCTCCTTTAGTTAGGCGGGAGACTTTCTCCCGCATTTTTTACAACAACTTAAACAACTCGTCGATTGTTTTTTCAATACCTGCAGCCACTTCAGATATACGTTGCCCGAGCATATACGCCGGCGTGGTCACTATCTTATTTTCTTTATCAACAACGGCCTCTTTCACTGGGCAGGAAACATGATTTGCACCAAGAGAGTTAATAGCACCTGCCACCCCTTCATCTGTACCTATTGTAAGAGAAGTTTTTATATTTGTGCCTTCAAGAGCTTTCGCAACAAGGACAGGGGCAATACAGATTGCAACAAGCGGCTTTTTCGCCTTGATTACATCCTTGACCAATCTTTTTACATCTTCATTGATCTGGCAATTAGCACCATCAACTGCAAATGTAGTTAAATTTTTTGCAGCACCAAAACCACCCGGAAAAACCAGAGCGTCAATATCATTAACAGAAACATCTTTAATATCCTTAATATTGCCTCTTGCAATCCTCGCAGATTCTACAAGAACATTTCTCCTTTCACCTTCGCTTACTTCCCCTTTAAGATGGTTGATTACATGCATCTGTTCAATGTTAGGGGCCATCATAACGACTTCTGCACCCTTTTTATCGAGGTACAATAATGTCAATACCGCTTCGTGAATCTCACTTCCATCAAATACACCACACCCGCTTAAAACCACTCCAATCTTTTTACCCATCTAACACCTCCTAAAAAGTTGTTTTAAAAAAGCAGTATACTTTAATTTTATAATGAAAAAGGATAAATTCAATAAAAAATATCAATTATTCTTAATCACAATTCTACAATGGTTATTGCTTGCCCACCCTCATTGTTTTCAGCAATACGGTAAGACTTTATTATCCGATTTGTTCTCAAATACTCATGAATCCCTTTCCTTAATGCTCCTGACCCTCTGCCATGGACAATATAAAGATAAGATAAATTTCCTATAAGTGCCCGGTCTATAGCCTTTTCAATTTCATCTACAGCTTCCTCAACGGTTTTACCGATAACAATTAATTCAGTCTTTGCAGCTGATTTTATCTCTTTTTTTACCCGTACACTTTTTTCTTTATCGTCATTTATCTTTTTTCCTATAAGCTCATTTCTCTTCAGATTGACTTTTATCCCTTCAAGGTCAACCAAAACATTATCTTTTTTAATTTCAATGAGTTTTGCAATCTTATTGTATTTTTCAAGAAAAATACAATCCCCTTCCTTCAGCTCATCTTTTAATGCCTTTTTATCCTTAATAGATTCAAGTCTCTTTTTTACGTGTGCAATATTATCGTCAACGTATTTTTTTTCAGATTCTGCTACCTTTGCGTTTTCAGCCATATTTTTGGCCTTGTTGAGCAGGAGATAAGTTTCTTCAAGGAGTTTCATTTCTTTAAGTTCAAGTTTCCTGTTAAGCTCAGTTTCTCTCTCTTCAATTTCCCTTTCTTTTTCCAGCACATTTTTTTGAATTTCGGAAAGTTTAAGTTTTTCTCTTTCAATTTCAGCCTTCATAAGGTTTAACTCTTCGAATACCCTTTCTTTTTCACTGATTTTCATCTGAAGAAACTCACTTGCAAAATTAATTGCCCTCTCATCAAAATTAAGCTTTTTTGCAATCACTATCGGGCTTGATTTCCCCACCACACCTTTAAGAAGCTTATATGATGATTCAAATGTGGAATAGTTAAAATCCACTGAATAAACCTCACAATCATTTCTCATAAGCCCATATGTCTTTATATCAGAAAAATGCGTAGTAACAATGACTTTGGATTTTTTCTCCCGCAACCTTTCCAATACTCCAAGGGCAAGCGCAGCGCCTTCTGAAGGCTCCGTGCCTGTGCCTATTTCATCAAGCAAGACAAGAGAATTGCTGTCAGCAATTTCTATAATATTTTTAATGTTTAAAATATGCGATGAAAATGTACTCAAACTCATTATTAAAGATTGATTGTCACCTATATCTGCAAGCACATTATTGAAATTAACAAACTTCGCATGTCCTCCAAAAAGGGGAAGCCCGCATTTGGCAATTATAGTGTTTAGACCTGCTGTTTTCAAAGCAGCAGTTTTCCCACCGGTATTTGGACCGGTAATTATTATCAGATTTGACCCTTTTTTCATTTCAAATGAAATAGGCACTGCCTCATCGTTTTTAGCAAACAAAATTAATGGGTGATAAATATCTTCAAATATCATTTCATCTGAAATTTCCGGAAGACAGTATTTATATTTTGAGTATATTTCAGCCGTATTGAACAAAAAAGCCAGTTTACTGAAATGCTTTGATGATTCTACTATTTCAAATATATGAGACCTTATTTTATCCAGAATATCTTTCAAAATTTTCTTTACTTCCAACTCTTCCTTTCCCGTCATATCCTGATATAAGTTATTCAAATCTATAAGAGTATTAGGCTCAACATAAAGGGTTTGTCCGCTACCTGATGATGTATGAACAATTCCATCAATATATTGTTTAAAATTTGTCTTACATAAAAGCACATACCTGTTGTTGTACTCTTTTATAACCTTTTCCTGGATAAATTTGTCAGAGTCACTTCTGTACAAAATTTTATTTATTGAGTTGGTTAAATTTTTTCTCAATGTTCTAAGTTCATGCCTGATTTCAGCAAGTGTCATACTTGCGTTATCTTTAACCTTTGCGTCATCAGTAATTCTTTCGGAAATATAAGATGTAAGCTCTGAAAATGAGTAAATATTTGACGTTATACTTTTAATATTTTCAATATTCTCAAACTCAAGGACTTCTTTTTTGAAATTATTGAGAGCTATATGAAAATTTTTGAAAATAATGAAATCCTCTGGAGTAAAAATTCCGTGGGGATCTTTTATTCTGTGGAAAAGTTCTTCATATTCGCTGTCTTCAGGCAGCTTCAAATCACTTTTCTCAGACAGAATAAAAAATACTTCTTTAAAAGACTGTTGTGACTGTAAAATTTCATCTTCACAAAAAAAAGGCTTTAATTTTTTAAGATAAGCAAGGCCAAATTTGGACGAAAACCCATCTTCAAGGTAATTTTTGAAGGAGTCAAATTCAAGTGATTCAGAAAAAATCATTTTACAAAATTATCAAGCAAGCTCTTTTGTTTAAATGGATTATTCCTTTTATCTTTTGGTATCTTGTTTAAAATATCAAAAATGTATGGTGTAAATTTAATCAAAGTGCCTGACACATATCCTTTTTCAAGATTTTTTGCAAAGTTTGAGTTTCTCGGTGTAAATGAAATTAACAAAGATAAAAGCAAACTAAGTATAACTGCGGATTTTAAAGCGCCAAATACCGCTCCAAAAGTTTTATCAGCCCAGCCAAGTTTGATGGTTTTGAAAAATTTGGCCAACAACTTCCCAATAATTAAAATAACTATATAAATTAATAAAAAAGCAATTACAAAACCAATTGCACCTGAAAGTTTGACATTAACACCCATATTTTCAAAAAATTTTCCAATAGGTGTATATATCTGAAATGACACCACATAACCTAAAATAAGCCCCAAAATTCCAAAAACTTCATTAATAAGCCCTTTGATAAGCCCTTTTACCGCAAAAATACCAATTATAATTAATAATATAATATCAGTTATTTCCACTTAACATCTCCTTTACAAGTTGATTTACCAGCTTCCCTTCTGCTCTCCCTTTTACTTTTTCCATCACGGCTTTCATCACAATACCAAAATTTTTATTATCAGATTCAGCTAAAACCTGATTTATGATAGCTCTAATCTCATCTTCACCAAGTTGCTCAGGCAGATACTTTTCCAGCACTTTTGCTTCCATAAGTTCTTTTTCCGCCAATTCATCCCTTCCGGCATTTTTATACTGCTCCGCAGCCTCTTTCCTCTTTTTTATGGCAGTCTGTACTACCTTTATAACTTCTTCCTCTTCAAGTTTACCCATTTTCTGAATTTCCGCATTTTTTATTTCAGCCCTCAACATTCTTATAGTGTTAAGAGCAATACTGTCTTTATTCTTCATTGCTATTTTCATATCTTCGGTAATTTTAGTCACTAAATCCACGACACACCCCATTTTCTTTTTTTCCTATTACCCTTGCCATCATAAAAAACACATCCGACAATCTGTTTATAAATCTTAAAATATTTTTGTCAACATCTTCCAGTTTGGCAAACTCCACCGCCCTTCTTTCAAGTCTTCTGCATATTACTCTGCAAATATCGCACTTGGCAGCACATTTTGACTCGGAAGGGATTATAAATCCGCTAAGCTTGCCATATTCTGATTCAAGTTTATTAAGCAAATTATCCAAAAAATCAACATCGTCTTTAGTTAGAAGAAATTTTTCTTTATCTTTTGTTGAAGCAAAGTAAGAATTTAGCCTGTATAACTTTTTTTGAATGGTAATGAGCTCTTCATTAAAATAACTGCAGTTTACTCTCAAATCTCCAATAAAACTCATAAGCTCATCACAAGTCCCGTAGACCTCCACCCTCAAGTCCGATTTTGAGATTCTCTCACCGGTAAATAGAGATGTTTTCCCTTCATCCCCTTTTCTTGTAGATATACTCATCTACTCACCTGCTCAAGACTTCGGCAATTTCTAAAAGTTTTTTATCTATCAATTTTTTGTTTCCCAACACTTCGTCAAATGGTACAGCTTCTATTCTGGTTTTCTGCAGCCCCATCATTACTCCGGATTTTCCTTCCATAAGTGCTTCTACTGCTGCCGTACCAAGTCTTGTAGCTAAAATTCTGTCAAAAACTGTTGGACTTCCACCCCTTTGAATATGACCAAGCACAGTTATCCTTGTATCAAAACCTCCAATCATACCAAACACTTTTCCAAAATCATATGCAGACCCTACCCCTTCTGCCACAACAATTACGCTTCTTGTTTTACCTTCTTCATATCTCTTCTTTATTTTCTTTATTATCCCTTCAATGTCATAAGCTACCTCAGGAATCATTACGGCTTCAGCACCACCTGCAATAGCAGACATAAGAGCAAGGTATCCGCAATTTCTTCCCATAACCTCAATTAAAAATGTTCTGTCATGGGAGCTTGCGGTATCGTTTATTGTATCTATGCATTTTAAAATCGTATTAAGTGCCGTATCTACACCAATTGCCATATCGGTGCCGTAAATATCATTGTCAATAGAACCGGGAAGACCCACCACATTGATTTTAAAATCATCATATAGTTTTTTTGCACCTGTAAGCGAACCATCCCCGCCTATTACAATAAGGCCATCAATTTTATTTTCTTTCAATACATTGACAGCCATCTGCTGCCCTTCAACTGTTTTAAATGTCTCACTTCTTGCACTTCTCAAAATTGTACCGCCACGCTGGATAATATTCGCAACACTTTTGCTGTCCATCTTAATTAATTTATTTTCAATAAGCCCCTTATAACCCTGCTCTATTCCATAAACCTCAAGGTTTAGACTTAATGCTGTCCTCACAACGCTCCTTATGGCGGCATTCATACCAGGACAATCCCCTCCGCTTGTAAGAAGTGCAATTCTTTTCATACACACCCCCGTCATATTTAAGTTTAAGTTATTTAATCAGATTATATCATAAAAATCAGGGTATTGCCTGTATAAAATAGGGTCTTTAATATTTGCTTCCTTAAAGCCTCTCAGCCTTAAAAAACAACTATCGCAATTACCACAGGCCAAATCTTCACTTTTGTAGCATGACCATGTAAGATTAAGTGGCGCATTTAGTTTTATGCCAAGCTGTACAATCTCTTTTTTTCTCATTTCAATGAGAGGTGTGACAATTTCTATGTTATTTTGAGGATTTATCCCCACTTTTAAAAGATTGTTAAATGCCTCATAGAAAACTTTTCTGCAATCTGGATACCCGGAACTGTCTTCCTCTACTGCACCAATAAAAATTTTTTCCGCTTTTATAACTTCAGCCCAGGAAGTAGCAATGGAAAGTATATTTGCATTGCGAAATGGGACATAAGTCTTGGGAATGCCGACTCTGTCAAAAGCGCCATCTTCCACGTCAATATTTTTATCGGTAAGGGCGGAGCCACCTATCTGTTTTAAGTAAGATATATCAACCACAAGCCTTTTTTCCCCGCCATAAAAGTCCGCAATATCATTAAATGCCTTTAACTCCCTTTTCTCAGTAAGTTGCCCATAATTAACATGTAAAAAACACGGCTCAAAGCCAAAATCTTTAGCAACGGCAGCAGTGACACAACTGTCAAGACCACCGCTAACCAATACTATTGCTTTTTTCATTTACTTCACTTTTCCTTTTAAAAATTTGCTATATTTCTTATCTTCAACTTTAATGTGATTTAATAACCAGCTTTTTAAAAACTCAAGAAGGTTAAATCCAATAGAAACTTTTCCGCTTTTCAAATCATTCAAAAACTTTCCTACCTGGGCTTTCAAAGCTTCATGTATTTTTTTATGCTCAGAATATTCAGGGTAATTAAATTTTTGAAATGCATTTTCTTCATTGTCAAAGTGATATACTGTATATTCTACAAGTTCATTTAAAATACTTTCAACTTCATTTTGAGCCCTGTTTTCTCTAACGGCAGAATAAATCCTGTTTACAAGCTCAGCGAGCTTTTTATGTTGATTGTCAAATTCACTTATACCTGTTTCAAAACTGCTGTCCCATTCTATAAAATTTTTCATATTGCCTAAATTTATCCCCTGCATAAGCTCATTCAAATTGACTGCTATCTTAAAAAGGTTATCCCCTGCCATGGAGTTATCGGCGGCAAGTGATTTGATTTCCTCAATGGAAGATGCCACATCATTCATACTTGCAGCGATATCTGAAATAGCAATATTCTCTTCTTCTACTGCAGCTGTAATATTCCTCAGCGCTTCATTAATCTGGCTAAATTTCTCATTAACAATATTAACAGAATCTTCGGTCATATTCGAATACTCTATCCCCTTTTCAACCTCTTTTATTTCATCTTTTACAGTATTTACAATCAGTTTTACTTCTTCATTAAGATTTCTTATCACATCTTCAATTAGTTTTGTAGAATCAGTAGTCTTATTTGCCAGCTTCCTTACCTCATCGGCCACCACAGCAAACCCGCGTCCTGCTTCCCCAGCCCTTGCTGCCTCAATTGCCGCATTAAGCGCAAGCAAATTAGTCTGATCAGCAATATCATTAATAGTTGTGATTACTCCACCTATTTCCTTGGACAAAGATTCAAATTTTTTAACTGTACTTGATACTGCCTCAGAGGATTCATTTATTTTAAGCATTTGTCTTTTGTTTTCTCTGATACGTTCAACAGTCTTTAATAACTCATTTTGACATTCTTCAGACAAAGAAAAGGTATTATTTGTATTTTCAAGAATATTTACACTTGTAGCTGAAAGCTCTTCGGCTGCAGAAGATACACTCTGTGTTTTGTCATTTATCATCATCACGCTGTTATTTATATTCTCACTTATTTCTATCAAATCGTTGGCAGCGCCTTTTAGCGAAACAGTGGAATCGAGAAAGCCCCTTAAAATACCTGCAAATTTATCTACAAACGAATACGCCTGCCTTGATAAATCACCCAACTCATCGTTAGAAATACTGTCTGACTTTTTTATTGCAAAATTACTATTATAAAGATCTTTGCAAATGGCACTTATTGTATTGATATTTTTAAAAAGGTATTTAATGAAAAGGAAAATAATTACAAAATTTATCAATGTACCAATGACCATTACCGCTATAATAAGGTAGAAATATGTATTAACTACTTCGGCAATATGGTCATAATTAGTCAAATTCCCAATTTTATACAGACAATATAAACCAAAAAGTCCTATAATCCCACCGATTGAACCAATAAAAAGAAATGAAACAAAAAGCTTTGTTTTTACCCCAAACTTCATAACTGCCTCCTTTTTAACTTCCAATTTATAAAGCTTATTCATAAAATCTTCAACTAAAATTTAAAACAACTTAAAATATCTGAAAATATTCTAATCTCATTATATATGAATAAATTATTTAACTTTTCTTTAAACTTTTTCTTGCAAAAACAATCTATATAAAATATCTTTCGCTAAAATATTTTTGGAGGGCA
Organism: Deferrivibrio sp.; assembly: GCF_055117995.1. Classification (NCBI taxonomy): domain Bacteria; kingdom Pseudomonadati; phylum Deferribacterota; class Deferribacteres; order Deferribacterales; family Deferrivibrionaceae; genus Deferrivibrio; species Deferrivibrio sp. Next base: position 64,387 of record NZ_JBSQOT010000001.1, read on the forward strand.
AATTTATGAAAAAAACTCTACTTGCGGTTTTAAGCGTAATATTACTTGTGTCAAATATTTTTGCTGCCCCGGTTGAAGATAACCTAAAGTCAGCGCTTATCGATAATTTTAAGAAAAGAGGCCTTAATGAAATTGAGCTAAAAATTACTTCTCTTAAGGCAATCGATGATTTGAAGGGGTTTTATTTTTTTAAGGTAGATATTTTTGACAGGGCAAGAAACAGATCTGCAAAACAGTATATAATTTCCGATGGAAAGTACATTTTACCTGATATTATCAACATAAAAGAAGGCAGCAGTATAATAAAAGATTATGCTTTTGAATACGATATTGAGCAGCTTGATTTATCAAAACTCACCTTTGTTAAAGGAAACAAAAACTCAAATAATATTATTATAGATGCCAGCGATTTCCAATGTCCATTCTGCAGAAAGGCACACACTTACTTGGAAGAAAAATTGAAAAATGTTAAAGACTACGCATTTTATATGCTCCACGTACCACTTTCAATACATGACAAGGCTGTGCTCTATGCAAAAATATTCGAAGCCGGCTTAAAGTTAAACAAAAATTTTGCCGATGAACTTTACTCTGGCAAATACGACAATATGCAGACTGAAGAAATCATAGCAAAATTTGCGGAAATGTCTGGAAACCCGGATAAATTCAAAAAGTTAGTTGACGATAAATTTATTGAAGATAAAATAAAAAGCGAAGAAGCATACGCCCAGTCACTTGGCATTCAATCCACACCTGTCCTGTTTTTTAACGGAAGAAAAGTTGAGGGCTACAATACTCAGTTAATTGACAAAGGTCTTAACCTCTTTAAATAAATTTCAGGCGGCCTAAAACAGGGCCGCTTTTTTTTATTTTTAATCACCTCAAAAATATATGTCTTCAAATCAAAATAAACTTCGGTTTTTTATTTATTGCCTGCCATTATTGTTTTGCAGTTACCGCCGAACATTCTACCATTTTTGTCAAATATTACAATTTTGTAAAATATTTATTAGTAATTTCAGACTCAAAGTATAAAAACATCATCCTACCAGTCAGCTTAAGGTGCATAATATTTATATTATATCAATATGTTATTTTCTATTAATTTTTTTTCAATTTCTGTTGCAAACCACAAATCTATGGCATATAATTTTCTATAAACTAAACAACAAAAAACCGTAGGAGGTAAATATGAAGAAAACTAAAAAAGGTTTTACATTGATCGAGCTGCTCGTCGTAGTAGCTATTATCGGTATCTTAGCAGCTATTGCTATACCACAGTTTGCGAAGTATAGGACTAAGGCTTATGATAGTGCTGCCCAAAGTGATTTACGAAATGTAAGAGGTGACTTAGAAGCCTATTACGCCGACAATCAACAATACCCATCAGGACTTTAGGAGGCAAATATGAAAAAAATTACATTAATTGTGTTAATTTTTGCACTTCCAATTATAGGATTTTCAGCTGATACATGGTACGGCGACGATAACTCAACAAAAAATTTTAGCTCTACCCCTGTAATTGATTTTAAACCTTCTAAAGGCGTTCAAATAGGTTATGAAAATTTGAACTCTCAGCAAGGATTTAGCTTAGGGGCTCAGCATAAAGCTGGTGAATATATATATGGAACATCTAGCGATACAACTAATGTTTATATTAATGACGCTGATAAAACAAAAGGCACTGTTAATAGCACCATCAATATACCAGACAACGAATCATCTTTTAGTGGTAATTGGTCAGCCAATTAATACTTTTAAGTTTAAGGTAAAGGTATCCCTGGAATCGTAGGGATACCTTAAAATATTAGCGATAGGGGAAAGGACAGGCATTTATTTATTGACATTTTTATCTGATTACCTCACTCTCTGACCCCCTTCAAGAAATAAAAGGACAGGCATTTATTTAGGGCATTTATTTATTGGGCATTTATTTATTGACTTTTTTGCCCGAATTTGCTACTTTTTATCTATCAGGAGGTAGCCATGACAAAGCCAAGAAGCAGCTTTGTTTCCCTTGAAGATACAAGCTGGTATCATTGTGTATCAAGATGTGTCCGTAGAGCGTTTCTGTGTGGTGTTGATTCTGCTACCGGTAAAGACTTTGACCATCGCCGCCAGTGGATTGTGGATAGAATGAAGCAACTTACGGAAATTTATTCTATTCATATCGCAGGTTATGCTATCATGAGTAATCATTATCATATAGTTTTGAAAATCGATCAGAATTCTGTCAATGAATTGTCGGATGAAGAAGTTTTATTAAGATGGAAAAAACTTTATCAAATACCCTACTATGCTAATGAATATCTAAAAAATAAAAGTAAGTTACCTTCTTATGACAGAGAACTTGCAGAAAACTATATTAACAAAATAAGAGAAAGGTTATATAACATTTCCTGGTTTATGAAATCCTTAAACGAATACATTTCCCGCAGTGCCAATAAAGAAGATGGCACAAGAGGTCACTTTTGGGAAAGCAGATTTAAATGTCAGGCCTTGCTTGATGAAAAAGCAATATTGTCTGCTCTTGCCTATGTTGATTTAAATCCTATTCGTGCAGGAATCTCAGATTTACCCGAATCATCAGATTTCACTTCCATAAAAGAACGTATAGAATGTGAAAAAGAATCAAAAGTTCCTGATAAATTAATGAAATTTGATACAGAAGAAAAAGAAAAAAACGCTATTCCTTTTGGATTTAAAGAATATTTAGAACTTGTTGATTGGCTTGGCAGAATCATTAGAGAAGATAAAAAAGGTAGCATAGACAAAAGTAAACCTAAAATCTTAGAAAGGCTTGGTATATCTGTCGACGGATTTGCCGAATATTCAGATAAGCTGCTGAAAGAATTTGGAAATGCTGTTGGGTCTCCGGAACTTATTCTTAATATTTGTACTTCGAGAAATCTTAAAGGTATTAAGGGAATTAAAGCAGCTAAAAAATTATTTGCGGCATAATACTTAATTGGATTTAAAGAATAAAAGGAAGTCAAAAAAAACATAAATTTTTTCTCCATTTATTTAACTCCCTCAATCCCTGCATACCTCAAAATAAAATCTGTTGACAACAATTACTCAAGCCAATATTATTTTAATATGAAAAAGTTACCTATTGGGATACAGACATTTTCTGAGATAATAAAAGAAAATTATGTTTATGTAGATAAGACTGAAATTGCATATAATCTTATTAATGAATTTAAATATGTCTTCTTATCCCGCCCCAGAAGATTTGGTAAATCTCTGTTTCTTGATACCTTAAAGGAACTATTTAAAGGCAATAAAGAGCTTTTTAAAGGGCTTTACATTTATGATAAATGGAATTGGGAAGAGAAATATCCAGTTATCAAAATAAGCTGGGACGGTAAGAATAGAACCATAAATGACCTGGAGCAAAAATTAAAAGAGATTTTGAAGGATAATCAGGAAAGGTTACAAGTTAAATGTGAAGATGAACTGGATTTGATAATCTGCTTTGAAAGACTTATTAAAGAAGCTTATAAAAAATACAATCAAAAAGTAGTAATCTTAGTAGATGAATATGACAAGCCTATCCTTGATGTTATTGAAGATTTAGAGCAAGCTAAGCTACACAGAGAATTTATCAAAGGTTTATACTCTGTAATCAAAGGCAGTGATGCTTATATAAGGTTTACTTTTTTAACAGGAGTTAGCAAATTTTCTAAGGCCTCAATATTCAGCGGTCTTAATATGCTGACAGACATATCTTTAAATGAGAGATACGGGAATATCTGCGGCTATACTCAAGAAGATTTGGAGACAGTATTTGCTGATTATCTAAAAAATGCAGATATGGAAAAAATCAAAGAATGGTATAACGGCTATAATTTTTTAAAAGATAATGTTTACAATCCTTTTGATATATTACAATTTATTGCAAATGGTTTTAAATTTAAAAATTACTGGTTTTCAACAGGCACACCTACATTCTTGATTAAACTTATCGAAAAAAATAAATATTTTCTGCCAAAGTTGTCTGATTTGATAGTAGATGAAAAGTTGGTTGATAGCTTTGATATAGAAAATATCGACATAGAAGTGATTTTGTATCAGTCAGGATATCTGACGATTAGTGAAGTAAGAGAAACTCCATTTGAAACCATAGAGTATAAACTGTCAATCCCAAACAAGGAAGTTAAAATATCTTTAAATGATTTTATCATAAAATATTTATTGAATACATCTGACTCAAACAGAGAAAAGTCTTCCCTTTATTTATCCCTTTTGAACGCAAATCTAAAAGAGTTTGAAGATACATTAAAATCAATATTTTCATCAATCCCTTACAATAATTACAGCAACAATTTCATTCAAAATTATGAAGGTTTTTATGCAAGTGTTGTTTATATTTATTTGCAGTCATTGGGACTTCAGATAATAGGTGAAGATGTAACTAATAAAGGCAGAATAGATTTGACCGTTTTTATAGGGGATAAGATTTATATAATTGAGTTTAAGGTGGATGCCAATAAAGGTGAAGCCTTGAATCAGATTAAAGAGAAAAACTACTCACAAAAATATTTAAATAAATCTTTAGAAATTTACCTTGTAGGTATTGAATTTGATTCAAAAGATAAGAATATAGTTAATTTTGAATACGAGAAACTGAAATCGTGACCCGAAAATCGTGAATTAAAAAAGGATAAAAAAGGACAAGGATAAAAAAGGACAGACAATTTTTATTATTTAGACACCCTGCTTATGAATCTCTACTTTCACTTTTTCACTTGCATTCATTTAATTTCAAATTTAAAATAAATTTATGAAAAAACTACCTATCGGTCTTCAAACTTTTAGTGAAATCATTACTGAAAATTACTATTATGTGGACAAAACTGAATTTGCATTCAAACTTTTAAGTAAAGGGAAGTATTATTTTCTGTCCCGCCCAAGAAGGTTCGGTAAGTCACTTTTTATTGATACTTTAAATGAAATCTTTAATGGCAACAAAAAACTTTTCAAAGGCCTTTATGTTTACGATAAATACGATTTTAAGTCCCACCCCGTTATCAGAATATCTTTTGGAAGTGGAGATTACTCAGAATCCAAAGAGCAGATTTTTAGCGAAATTGAAAGGATACTTAAAAGAAATATAAAAAGGTTAGACTTAAATTGCGGTAACCCAGGTGACTACAAAAGTTGCTTTGAAGAATTAATCTTAAAAGCCTATGAAAAATATGGCGAAAAGGTAGTAATTTTAATAGATGAATATGACAAGCCTATTCTTGATAATATTACAAGCATTGATAAGGCAAAGATTGCAAGAGATATATTAAAAAATTTTTATTCAGTGATAAAAGACAACGATAGATATATAAGACTTGTTTTTATTACGGGGGTAACTAAATTTTCCAAACTAACCCTTTTTAGTGGGCTTAACAATCTTGAAGATATCACATTAAACAAAGAATTTGCAGAAATCTGCGGTTATGCTCATGACGATCTTTTGACGGTTTTTGCCGACCGTGTAAAGGATGTAAACCTCGAAATGGTAAAAATGTGGTATAACGGCTACAATTATTTTGGCAAACCTCTTTACAACCCTTTTGACATACTACTATTTTTTTCTGCCGGATGTGAATTTCGTAACTATTGGTGGCAAACGGGTAACCCTTCTTTTCTGATAGAGATATTGAAAAAACAAAATCATTACATCCCTGAGCTTGAGCATGCTGAAATTACAGAAGAAGGGCTTAATGCTTTTGATGTGGACTACATAGACTTGAGAGCTCTTTTGTGGCAAACAGGATATTTGACATTTGATAAAAAAATTATGGACAATCTCGGTGGGTATACCTATAAGTTAAAGGTTCCAAATACCGAAATACGTATTTCACTGAATCAACTTTTTACAGACTACCTTACAAATCAAAGGGAATATAAGGCTAAATACAGGCTTAATATGTTTGACTGCCTGAACAAGGCTGATATTGATGGTTTTGTTGATATATTTAAGGCAATATTTGCCACTATTCCATATGCTAATTATGCAAACAACATCATTTCAAAATATGAAGGATATTACAGCAGTGTGATATTCGTATATCTTACTGCATTAGGCTATGACGTTATACCTGAGGATATAACAAATAAAGGCAGAATAGATTTAACTTTAAAGGCCGACGATAAGATATTGATAATAGAATTTAAAGTGGACTCTAAAGAGGAACCTATAAATCAAATAAAACATCGAAAATATTATGAAAAGTATCTGAATGACAAAAAATCTATATATCTGCTGGGGATAAATTTTGACAGCCATAAGCGAAATATTGAAAATTACAAATGGGAAAAGTTTTGTTAGCTATTTTCTTCAAAAAAATCTATTCAGATATACTCTTCTCTCATAGGAGAAAAGATTTCAATTATTTTGGAATCCTCGATAACTTCCAAAGAATGCTCCACATCAGATGGGATTGTCCAGGCATCTCCTGGCTCAACATTGTAAGTTTCGCCGCCAATATTAAGCACTGCTTTGCCGTATATCATATATCCTGTTTGTTCATAAATATGACTGTGGGGTGGGACTTTTGAGCCTTTATCGAGAAAGATTTCAATAGAAAGTGTTTTTTCTGCAAAAGTAAGTGTTTTTCTTTTTACCCCTGGAAGCATCTGTACAAATTCACCACTACCTGATTTGATAAATACTCTTCTTTTCATAAAGCCTCCCAAACTATTTTTTGCCCGCTATCTCCACAAAAATATCTTCCAAATCCTTTTTTACAGGCTCGATATCGACTATTTCAATTTTAGTCTCTTTAATTTTTTCCAAAAGTTCTATTAGCTGCTCTTTTTTACAGTAAGATTTAAAAAGGTCATTTGATATCTTTTCAAAATTTACACCTTGGAGATCAAGAGCACTTTTTGTAATAATATTAAATCCTGAAGTTGTGCTGTATTTTATCTCCTCCCTTGATAAATCAGCTACCACCCTCCCCTTATTCACTATCAAAACTCGACTGCAAATATCTTCTATATCAGGGATAATATGAGAGCTGAAAAAGATTGTGGCACCATTTTCATTTAACTCCTTAAGTTTTTTCTTGAATAAAACTCTTCCCATTGGGTCGAGCCCGCTCATCGGCTCATCCAGAATAAGGATTTCGGGGTTGTGAATAATAGCAGAAGCAAATCCTATTCTTTGAATCATACCTTTACTGTAATTTCTTATAGGCCTTTTTGCAGCCTCTTTTAAATCAAATTCCTCCAAAAGCTCCCATGCCTTTTTTATTGCAAAGTTTTTATCCATACCAAAAACTGATGCTGTAAACATCAAAAGTGAATAACCCGTCAAAGTATCATAATACTGTGGATTTTCAGGCATAAAGCCGATTTTTATTCTTGCCTGAGGCATTCTTGAGTCCACATCATCAATCTCCACATTGCCACTGTCAGGTCTTATTAAATCCATTATTGTTTTAATTGTGGTGCTTTTCCCTGCCCCATTTGGACCTAAAAACCCGAGAATTTCCCCTTTCTCAACACTAAAATTTATCCCGTCAAGGGCTTTGACAAATTTGCCTTTTGTCTTAAATGTCTTATGTAAATTATTTATTTTCAGCATTTCCATCTTTCTTTACCTCTTTTTCTTCCGTTAATTTACTTGTAGTCCTTACTTTTGCATCTTTGTCAAGGTAAAACTTACCTCCATATGGGTCATCCGGGATATTATCAATAAAACCACTTTTAACCAAATCGTTAATATCTTCAGGCAGTTTGCCATATTTACCTTTATAAGCTTCAATAGCCTTTTCTATTTCATTGATTGCTTCCAGTGATTTAAGCCTTTTTTCATACACTTTTTTGATATTTTCTTTTCGGGTCATCTTTATCATTGCTTTCAAGTGTGCTATACCAAGCTCAGTTTGCCCGCCTTCATAAAAATATCTCGCTGCAAGATTGGTAAAAAGTGGCGAGCCTGAAAGCTCAGAAGCTTTTTGATAGTATTTAGCCGCTCTATTATAATCTTTCAAAAAATAAGCATAATTAAATCCAAGAAAATAAGGAATTTTAAAATCCCAGGTACGATATTTAAATACATATTCCAGTAATGAATTAACTTCTTTTACACGGCCGATATCCCATGTAAAAGCTCCCTGAGCAAAATAATAGGCATCTTCGTTATACGGGTTAAGTAAAATAGAGGTCTCAAGCGTCCTGTACAGGTTATAATATTCTACTTCCTTGAATCTTCTTTTGCTAATTTTGTCTATATTACCCCCGTAGTAAATTATTGATTTGAATGAAAGATAAGACCCCACAAACCATCTAAACTCTCCAAGAGCTGATTTATACAATTTCCCCTGAGGTGTATATCCCAACTTTTCAAAAAGCGGCCTCTGCATCATATCATTCTTAAAATGCGGATAAAATAAAGCTAAAATTAGCGCAAATAACACCAATAAAAATGTTATTTTTAAACTGTATCTATCTTTAATCACTTTAAATCCCGCCTGTTAAATATCAATACTGCAAACGTCATAACAATACTTAAATAAAAAACAAAATAGATAATCGAAAACATCACGGATTTTATATTCATATTAATGGAATAAGCTGCATATGAAGTCATATCAAAAGCAGAAAGATTTGGCAGAATATAATAAAATATGCTTACTACCCACTTTAAAAAGGCTGATGAATTTTCACTTTCTTTCAAAACATATTCATAGATACCTTGAATTGAATTTCCTGCCAAAAATATTGCAATCGTAGAAAATACGGGGGTAAAGAAAGAAGTCGAAAAAGAAGCAAATAAAAATCCAAAGCCCAGCACAATACAGTATTTTAAAAGAGAAAAAAAGTAAGCAAGAGCTATGTTGCTCCACAAAATAGGTAGCTCCGATTTATAAAAACCGGCAGAAATTTTTATGGCAATAAGCCCCAATATAAGATTAATAACGGTAATGAAAAATAACACAGAAACAAAACCTATATACCTTCCAATAAAATAATTTATTCTTGTTACAGGAAAACTTAACGTCGTAAATGTGTATTTTCTTTCAATATCCCTCCAGATAGTATATATGCTTCCAAATAAAGACAATATTAGCAGTATGAAAGAATTAAGAGATATCGACATGGTAATTGAAATTTCCTGCAATTGGCGCATAGAAAAATAGCTAAAAAAAGGGATAGCGGCATATACAAAAACAAAAGACAAAATCATCAAAAATATCCTATCCCTAAAAACATTTTTTATGGTAAAAGCTACAAATTTCATCCTACTACCTCACAATAAATTCATAGAATAAATTAATATTATATTTGAGATTTTGCAATAACTTCTTAAAAAACAAAAGCAAGCACCCGTTTAACTTTAAATAAAATAATTTTATTTCATTTATCGGTGAAAAATGTTGACTTTTGGATATAATAGTAATAACAGTTCAAATTTATAAAAACCTATACTCGTGAGGTGAAATATGGGAGAATTTGTTAAAAAAAGTGCTTATAATGTTGCGATAGCAGGTGCAACTGGAGCGGTTGGAGATACTTTCCTTCAAATCCTTGAAGAAAGAAATTTTCCGATAAAAAATCTCAGGCTCCTTGCTTCAAAGAGGTCTGCCGGAAAAACGTTAAAATTTAAAGGGAAAGAATATATTGTAGAAGAATTGACCCATGATTCTTTTAAAGATATAGATATAGCGCTTTTCTCTGCGGGTGGCTCAAGAAGCCTTGAATTTGCTCCTTCTGCTGCAAAAGCAGGAGCCCTTGTAATCGACAATAGCTCAGCATTCAGGATGGACAAAGATGTGCCGTTGGTTGTACCTGAAGTAAATCCTCAGGATGCATTCAAACATAACGGAATTATTGCAAATCCAAACTGTACCACAATTATAATGGTTGTAGCCCTAAAACCACTGCATGATTATTCTAAAATAAAAAGAGTAGTAGTATCATCATACCAATCAGCCTCTGGAGCTGGTGCAAAGGCAATGGAAGAGCTTATGCAACAGACAAGGGACTGGGCAGCAGGAAAAGAGCTTAAAGTAGAAAATTTTGCACATCAATTGCTTTTCAACGTTATTCCTCATATAGATAAATTTACTGAAAATGGCTACACAAAAGAAGAGATGAAGATGTTTAACGAAACAAGAAAGATTATGGGGGACAATAACATTAAAGTAAGTGCCACCTGTGTAAGAGTGCCTGTTTTGTCTGCGCATTCTGAGGCAGTAACTGTGGAAACTGAAAAAGAGATTACTGTTGAAAAAGCAAAAGAGCTTTTCAAAAATGCAAAAGGCTTACAAGTAATAGATAATCCGAACAACAATGAGTATCCTATGCCCCTTTTCGTAGCAGGAAAGGATGACTGTTATGTTGGAAGAATCAGAAAAGATATTTCCACTGAAAACAGCCTGACTTTCTGGGTGGTGGGTGATCAGCTTAGAAAAGGTGCAGCCCTTAACGCAATTCAGATAGCTGAGCTTTTTATAAAATAGTTTAAGCACCCGAAAGGGTGCTTTTCTTATCTTAGCTAATTGGTTTAATTTCTTGCAAGTGCAGTGTGCAACAAAATACTTGATTTTAAACTCTTAAAAGTTTATTGCTTCTTTATACTATAAATATAGGAGTATGTTATGATTGTAGTCACTGGTGCAGCAGGGTTTATCGGCAGTTACCTTGTCAGTTATCTTAACAAACTTGGTGAAGACAGAATTCTTCTAATAGATAAACTTGGCACTAAGGAAAAATGGAAAAATCTGCTCGGCAAAAAATTTATCGACTTTATCGACAGGGATTATTTTATTGGAAATATAGAAAATTTTAAAAATATTAAATTTATTTTTCATATAGGCGCTTGTGCTGACACAACTGAACTTAATCTTGACTATTTGATGAAGATAAATTTCGAATACAGCAAAAAGCTTTTTAAATTTGCTGAAGAGCAAAAAATACCTTTTATTTATGCAAGCAGCGCAGCCACTTATGGTGCAGGTGAATACGGATATTGTGATGATGTATCTTTTATTGAAAAACTTCGCCCGTTAAACCCTTATGGTTTTTCAAAGCAAATTTTTGATGAGTGGGTGTTGAGACAAACCGACAAACCACCATTCTGGGCAGGTTTTAAATTTTTTAATGTATTTGGCCCAAACGAATATCACAAAGGTCGAATGGCAAGTGTGATTTTTCATGCTTTCAACCAGCTAAAAGAAACAAAAAAGATAAGACTTTTTAAATCCCACAGGGAAGGATATTCACACGGAGAGCAAAAAAGGGATTTTGTCTATGTCCATGATGTGTGTAAAGTATTGAGCTTTTTCTATGAAAAGCAACCAAAGTCGGACATCTACAATCTCGGAACAGGAAAGGCAAGGACGTTTAATGACCTGGCAAATAATGTTATTAAATACAGCAAAATTGATGGCCAGATAGAATATTTTGACATGCCTGAAGATTTGAGAGGGAGATATCAGTACTTTACAGAGGCAGATATGTCCAAACTTCAGAGCATAGGATATGACAAAGATTTCCTGAGCCTTGAAGAAGCTATCAAAGATTATGTTACAAACTATTTAACGCAAGATTATAAAATATTTTGAGGTTAATATGGCAATATCAAACTGTTTTATCGGATGCAATAAAGAATTTAAAAATGCAAATATTGCTGTATTGGGATTGCCTTTTGATGGCACCTGCAGCTATAGACCTGGTTCAAGATTTGCTCCAAATGCAATAAGGGAAGCATCTTACGGGCTTGAGACCTATTCCCCGGTTTTTGACATGGATATTGACGAAGATTTGTATATCTGTGATATAGGAGATGTTGAAGTCCCCTTTGGCGACACAAAAAAGGCTCTTGATATAATGTATAACAAGGCAAAATCACTTTTGCCCAAAAAGATTTTTAGTATTGGCGGTGAGCACCTCGTAACTCTGCCTGTTTTTCAGGCAGTCCATGAAAAATATCCGGATATTTTTTTAATACATTTTGATGCCCATGCAGATTTAAGGGATGACTATCTTGGCGACAAGCTTTCTCATGCAACTGTAATAAGAAGAGTTTCTGAAATCATCAGACTTGATAAAATATTTCAATACGGGATAAGAAGCGGCACCAAAGAAGAATACAATTTGATAAAATCTAACAATACATTAAACAGACCTTTGAGTGAAATTAAAAAAATAATTGGCAACAACCCGGTATACCTGACAATTGACCTGGATGTGCTTGACCCTTCTATTTTTCCTGGCACAGGAACCCCAGAACCTGGCGGTTTTGCATACATGCAACTCATCGATTTTATAAAGGAACTTGGCAATATGAATATTGTAGGCTGCGATGTGGTAGAATTATCACCACATTACGATACATCAGGTGTATCAACTATTGTAGCTGCAAAAGTCATCAGAGAACTTTTTTTTGTAATTTCCCAAAAAAGTATTTGAAATGTCTTTAAACATAGGCTATACATTGAAAGCAGTGATTTTAAATCAGGAGGTATAAATGAACAAAAAAGAATTGATTGAAAAGGTAGCAGAAAAAGCTGGTAATGTAAAAAAATCTGAAATCGAAAGAGTATTGAAAGCTTTCGAAGAGTCAGTAGTTGAAGCTCTTAAAGGGGGAGACAAGGTTACTTTGGTTGGCTTTGGAACTTTCTCTGTTTCTGAAAGAAAAGCAAGAAAAGGTAGAAATCCTCAAACTGGTGAACCAATTGATATACCAGCAAAAAAATCACCAAAATTCCTACCTGGAAAACTTTTTAAAGACTCTTTAAATTAATAAAATGAGCCCTCAAAGGGCTCTTTTTTTTGAAAATGATTCAAAAAAACTTCCATATAAAACTAAAAGCACTTAGAAAGTCTCAGGGTGTAAGTCTTTTACAGCTTGCAAATGCAATTGGAAAAACAAAAAGCTATATCTCTATGATTGAAAACAACAAAGCAGTGCCATCCATTTCTACCTTAAAAGAGATTGCTTCTTTCTTCGGACTTACACTGGCAGAGTTTTTTGAGGATGATGACAGCAAATTACATATAAACAAGGAAACATTTAATATCAAAGACGATGCCCGTTTAATTTATTCCAAAAAAGATGAGTACAATCTTTATCTTTTGATAGACAACCCAAAATTAAAAATGAAAACTTATCTTGTGGAATTGATGCCATACGGTGGATACGAACAGGAGTTAAAACACGAAGGTGAGGAGCAGGGTTATATTCTGGAAGGGGAAGTAGAGCTATGTCTTGACGGAACAACTCATAGACTAAAAAAAGATGAATATTTTTACTTTGACTCATCCAAAAGGCACATAATAAAAAATCTCAGTGCCCAGATATCAAAAATTTATTGGGTTTATCTCCCTTAAAAATTGCTATTTCCTGGAAAATATTGAAAGCACTTTCCTTGCAAAGCCGCTATTTTTATCAAGCTCTTTCAGATAGTTTTCAAGCTCATCCGAATTGAAGTTTAAGCTCACAGCCTTTTTAAAATTTGTAAGAGCAGCATTTTTGAGCTCTGCCTTATAATAAATCTTGCCAAGTATAAAGAAATTTTCTCCGTTGTAATCTTCAAGTTTTATAAGTTTTAGACAATAATCTTTTGCCTCATGCAATCTTCTTGGCTTTTCCATAAGACATTTTACTACCCCTCTCAGGTAATTAGGATTACTCTCATCTCTTCTGTAAGCATTTATATAACAGTCAAGGGCATTGTTGATATCCCTTTCTTTATAAAATGATACCGCTTTTAAATAATATGCTTTGGCTATTTCAGATGGTGAAATTTTTGATTTCTTTTCTTCCTTGTATAATGAGGTTGAACCAGTGTTAGTATAATTTTTGATAGCGTTAAAAGCAGCATTAATCTCTTTAAATCGCAGTTCATAATATTTTTTATCAGATTCGCTGATAAGGAAGTGACTATCAGGATGGTACTTTTTAGAAAGCTCAAGATAACGTTTATGAACTTCACTAAAAGGCGTATCAGGTTTTAAACCCAAAGTACTATAACATTCATTTATATCCATAGCTCTCCACACATATCCATTATTATAATCAATATAAATACTTTGGGTATAATCTTTACTTATTAAAAAAATTAAACTATGTCAAACTATTTTTTCATATAGTTACCTTATACTCATTACCCCCTCACTCATTACTAATTACTGTTCACAACTTCCTTATTTCACTGCATCTCCAAGCACCTGCTCTTTTAATTTACGTTTTAAAACTTTGCCAGTAGCAGTCAGTGGCAATTCGTTAACGATATAGATATGTTTAGGAATTTTGTAGTTTGCCAGGTGTTCTTTTAGATATTCCTTAATCTTGCCAGCATCAAGCTTTGCACCTTCTTTTGGTAAAATATAGGCCACAGGCACTTCACCGCTTGCTTTATCAGGAATACCGATAACTGCAGCAGCCTCAACACCTTCATATGTATAAATAAGCTCCTCAATCTCTCTCGGATAGAGATTTATCCCTTTTACGATTATCAAATCTTTCTTTCTGTCAACTATATAAATAAAACCATCTTCATCAAGCTTTGCCATATCCCCGGTAAACAACCAGCCGTTTTTAACAGTCATATTTGTAGCCTCGGGCATATTCCAGTACCCTTTCATTACATTTGGACCTTTGACAATCAACTCACCCACTTCACCTACAGGAAGCTCAACTTCGTTATCATCTACCACTTTTACCTCTACACCCGGTAAGGCAGGACCAACAGAATAAGGCCTTTGCTCCTCTTCTCTGTTGACTGAAACTACCGGTGATGCCTCTGACAAACCATAGCCTTCTAAAATAGGTCTTTTGAATTTTCCAACAAATTCTTTTAAAATTTCTTCAGGCAATGGCGCCCCGCCACTAACATGAATTCTTACAGGGTATAAAAACTTAATAAACCAATTTGGTAATTTTGCTTTACTAAGAGCAGTATATACCTGAGGCACACCAAGAAAAAATGTTGGCCTTTTGAATAGCAATACCTTCTTAAAACTCTTCTTCTTTAATTCCATTACCGACTTTAAAATAATAATTGAACATCCCGTAAATGTAGGCAACATAATACATGTGGTAAATGCATATGAATGAAACATCGGTAAAAATAGTAAAAACCTGTCATTTTTCTTTATCTTAAAAGCAACATTGCAAGCATCACAGTTTGACAAAAGGTTTTTATGAGTAAGCATAGCACCTTTTGGATTTCCGGTCGTGCCGGATGTGTAAATTAAAATCGCAATATCATCAAGATTCATTTCCGGTATTGTAAAATCAGCACTTTCCCCTTCAGCAAACTTTTTCAAATCCGGCAATTTTTGCGAGCCAAAAGAGAATTTGTTTTGTAAACTTTTCACGTTCAAGTCTTTAATCTCATCGTAAAACACATCTGAAGAGATTAAAAATTTAGCCTCACAGTTTGACAAAATATATGAAATTTCATCTTTTTTAAGAAAAGTATTTATAGGTACAGCAACAGCCCCGTTAACAAAAATAGCAAAAATGGCAAAAATAAATTCAGGGGAGTTTTCAAGAAGCACCCCTACCCTGTCCCCTTTTTTAAGTCCTTGTTTTTTAAGTGCGTTTGCATATTTTAAAATCAAATTTTTCGCTTCAGAATATGTATAAACATCATTTTCAAAAAATATATACTTCTTGGAGCCTTTTTTTGTAGCAACACTTAAAAACATTTCACCTAAGTTATTATAATTCATGAAATCCTCCATAAGGTCTTATTCCAAGTTTTGCAAAAGTTTCAAGAAGTTTACCTGCCGGTAGTCCCACAACATTATCATAGTCCCCATGTATCTTCTCAACCAGCAAACTCCCTTTCCCCTGAATACCGTAAGCTCCAGCTTTGTCAAGAGGCTCTTCTGAATCAATATACCAATTGATAATCTCATCATTTAATTTTTTAAAGTAAACATCAGTTTTTTGAAAAAATCTTTCACATATACCATTTTTTTTATTTACAACTGCCACGCCGGTTATTACTTCATGCATTTTACCGCTTAATAATCTTAAAATGCGCTGTGCGTCATAAGCATCTTTTGGCTTTCCTATTATCTGATTTTCAAGATAAACAACAGTATCAGCTCCGATAATAAATGCCTCATCATAAATGCTTGCAACCTTATAAGCCTTCATTGCGGCAATTTTCATCACCTGGTCTTCTACATTCTCATTTTCATCAAATTTTTCTTCAACTTCAGAGGTAACATATTGAAAATTAATACCAAGTTTAGTAAAAATCTCCCTTCTACGGGGGCTACCACTAGCCAGAATAATTTTTTGCAGCATTATCCACCTTCAAAAAATTTTTTATTGTATATTCAGCAATAAAGCCTGTTAAAATCCCACTAACAAGGCCAAGTAGCGAAAAATACGGTATTATTTTGTAAATATCAAGATATTTTATAAAAAATATTTTTATAACAATAAGTTGAAAAATTATATGAAAGTACCCTCCCACTGCCGCTACAGAAATTGCAGTTAAATATTTTGACAAAAGTTTAAAAATAATTAACATAATAATTGTGGCAGCGATAGTAGCTGGCATCCCTATTATGAGTTTAACAAAAAAATTACCGGTAATAACAGGCACCAAAATCGACTTTAAAACAGCCACGTAAAAAACATATTTTTTTTCTTCAAAGATAAATATTCCGACTACAATGGGGATATTTGCCAGGCCAAGTCTCAAAAAAGGGATCGGATTAGGTATAAACATTTCCATAAAACCAAGCACAATACAAAAAGCTGTCAAAATCCCTGTATAGGCAACTTTACCTTGAAATTGCATCAAATTCACTCACTTCACATTTAATCTCGAGTGCAACCTTATTTGGAAGACAAACTGCGATATCGCCGCATTTATCTATAAAACCGGTCTTAATACAGATTTTGTCCTGGCAGTTTGATTCAACAAATCGCCCTTTTCCATCTATTAGCTCAATAACTACACTTTTATCGTATTTTTTTAAATCAATTACCCCTTCATTGCCATTCAGTTTTATTTTTTTATTATCAATATGCAAATAATATTGTTTTTTCCCAGACTCAGTCTGCGAGAATATTATAAAACCAATGGAAACAAAAACCAGAATAAAAATTATCACAATGTCAAGCGGCCTAATTAATTTCAAAATCTTCCCAGCCGCAAAATTTTAACAGTTTGTTATCCAATGTATATACAAGCACCGGTGTACCCTCTTTTTTACAAATACGACTTATTTCATCAACGCTCATCAAAAAATAAACGGTAGCAAATCCATCGGCTTTTTCCACATTATCGGCAATGACACTAATGCTTTGATAATTGTTTGCATTCTCACCTGTAAGTGCATCAAAAATATGTATATATCTTTTACCGTTTATTTCAAAATACCGCTCATAATTACCACTTGTAGCAACCGCCATATCGCTCAATTCAATAGCACTTAAATATTTTTTTTCACTTTCCGAATTTTTTATCGCTATTTTCCATTTTTTGCCATTTTTATTTCCCGATGCGTATAAATCTCCACCTGCATTTAAAATAAAATTTTTTAAGCCGTTTCTTCTAAAATACTCACTAACCTTATCCACAATATAACCCTTGGCATAAGCTCCCATATCAATTTTAACTTCTTCGCTCCGTTTTATATATCCATCAATTATTTCAAATCGGTTTTTATGTATTTTTTCAAGAGATTTGCTTATCTCATCAATATCAGGAATTTTATACGGGCCTTCAGGAAAACCATAAATATAGCCAATAGTCCCCACGGCCATATCAAATCTGCCATTTGATATTTTCTTATAATATTCATTCTTACTGATGAGATATTTTATATCTTCATCAACTTTTGCTTCACCTTTTATGTTTATATCATTTGTAAATAAAGCGATTTTATCTTCCAATGTCTTCAGGTATTTTAGACCTTCATCCACAATATTGCTTTTATCTACATCAAACGTAATTTCAACAATTGTCCCCATCCAAAAACCGGATTTTGACACAAATGTCTTATTGCAGCCTGTGACAGCAAAAATAATCAGAATTGAAAGTATAATTTTTTTAAACATTTATTGCATTTATCTCCATAATTTAAAATTTCAGTCAAATATCCCGCTCTTTTCACAAGAATGCTTCCACAATCAGGGCAAAATGTATCAAGTGCTCCTTCAATATTCACATTACCAAGATACACATAATTAAGATATTCTTTTGCCAATTCATAAAATTTCAACATCATCCCAATATCCGTTGCAGGCTCGCTGCATTTGTAGGTGGAAAAATATCTCGAAATATGAAGCGGCAAATCAACACTGATATTTTTCAAAAAATCGAGCATAAGTTTAAAATCATCGATATCGTCATTTTTATTTGGAACTAAGAGAAAAGTAACTTCCGTATGAATATTGTTATCAAAAAGAGTTTTTATCGTATGTTTTACTGTTTCCAAATCCCCTTTTACCCAATCGTAAAACTCTTTGGTAAAACCTTTTAAATCAATATTTGCTGCATCAATATATTTTATCAGTTCAAGCAAAGGCTCTTTGTTAATATTACCATTGCTAACTATAACATTCTTTAACCCATTTTCCTTAAATATTTTTGCAGTATCTCTGACAAACTCATACCATATTGTCGGTTCATTATATGTATACGCAATCCCTATGCTGTTATGTTTTTTTGCAAGCATTACAAGGTCATCTATTTTCACTTTTTGCCTGTTTGTCTCTTTTGTGCTTATTGAATAATTTTGACAAAAACTGCACCTCAAGTTGCAACCGTTTGTCCCTATTGATAATATTTCACTGCCCGGATAAAAGTGGTAAAGAGGCTTTTTTTCAATCGGGTCAAGATTTACGGAAACAACTTCTCCGTAAGCTGTTTGATAAAGGGTGCCATCTATATTTTTTCTGATAAGGCAGATTCCGCTGCCCTTGTCTTTTATTATGCAAAGATGTGGGCACAGAAGGCATTGTACACTGTTATCAACAAGTTTTTTATAATAACTTGCCTCTTTTTTCATTATCTGTCCCTTTGAATTACATATTCTGCCAAAAACTCAAGGGCGTCCCTGTATTCATTCTCCGGAAAAATTTTTAGTAACTCTTTTGATTTGTTGACATAGTCGTCTACAAAATTTTCTGCTTTTGCCTTTATATCGTATTTTTCCATCAATGAAATGATATAAGCCAAATCTTCATCCGTTGCACTCTCAGAGACAATTATGTCACGAAGTTTTTTCTTCTCGTCCCTATCAGCCAAATCTCTCAGCAATATTAGAGGTAAAGTCATTTTACCTTCATTAAGGTCAGTTCCGGGTTTTTTCCCTGTTTTTTCTGGCTCACCAAGATAATCTAAAATATCATCACTCATCTGAAACGCAAGACCAACTACTTTGCCAAACTCTGCCAGATTTTTTACTTTTTCTTCTTTAATCTTGCCCAATATTCCGCCGATTTCACAGCACGCAGAAAAAAGAACAGCAGTTTTACTGTATATAATTTTCAGATAATCTTCCAGTTTCAAGCTAAACTCGGCAGTTTTGACAAGCTGAAACACTTCCCCTTCGCTCATCGTTTTTGCGGCGTTTGCAAGAATCATCTGCACTTTTGGGTCACCGTCTTTTACAAGGTTCATAAATGCCCTTGAATACAAAAAATCGCCACAAAGCACAGTAATATCGTTACCAAATACATTGTTTGCGCTTTTTCTGCCCCGCCTGAATTTAGCGCCGTCAATAACATCGTCATGCAAAAGTGTAGCGGTGTGAATATACTCCACAACCCCGCTTAAAACAATTGCCCTATTGCCTGAATAGCCAGCAAGCTTTGATGCCAATATCATAAAAACAGGCCTCAAACGTTTCCCGCCACTTTCAAATACGTAAGATGCCACTTCATTTACCATATCCACATCAGAGTCAAGATTGGACAACAACTCTTTTTCTACACTTTCTACTTCGGTTTTAATCATCTGATAAACGTAGTTAATATCCATTTTATCCGCACACCTCATAAATTTAAAATTTGGGTATTGATAAATATTTAATTATGCATATAATTTTTAGGCAAATATACATTATGTTTTTTTTTAAGTAAAGGATGTTTATGAATTTTACAAAAGCAGAAGAGAAATTTCTCACTTATCTTAAAATTTTTGACGGATTAAATATTCAGGGGAGCAAAAACCTTACTGTGTGTGACCTCTCTTTTAACGACTATTTGACGGCAAAATACCTCAAAGATAAAAGGGTTTTTAACACAATTTATAACGTGGCATTTTCCCAGATAAAAACAATTGATGGTATATTTTCAGTCCCTGTTCAGAGCAATCTTGCATTTACGCTTAACAAACTTAAATGCGACCTGATTATTTCCATGGGCGGTACATATAAATTTCAGCCCCTTTATGATTGCGTATATTCGCTTCATAGGGCTTTAAATCTTGCTGGAAGGCTTATCCTTGTAGTTTATCCGGATGTCTATGATGAATATGGCAAAGATATTTTAAATGGTCTGAGTCAGATTTCACAAAATGCGGTAAAAGAAAAACTAAACAGATGGTTTGTAACTCTAAAAAATTCATTGAGCAATATTTTTGTGGATGTCAAAGAGGAAACAATCATGCAGGAAACAAGCCTTGAAGAGATAAAATCAATTTTCGGCAATGAAAATTTCTTTAATACATTGTTTAAAGAGCAGGAAATATTTGATACATTTTTCAAGCCAATCGAAACCACAAACAAAAAATACACTCTCTCATGGAGAGTGATAAGAGCTTTAAAAATTTAGGGGGAAATGATGGAATTTGTAAACACAAAAAACGCTCCGGCAGCAATAGGGCCTTATTCTCAGGCAGTAAAAGTTAACAATATGTTATTTGTATCCGGGCAAATCCCTATAAATCCAAATACTGGTGAGCTTGTATTAACAAATATTGAAGATGAAACAAAACTTGTCCTTAACAATCTCAAAAATATTGTAGAGCATGCAGGATTTAAGCTGACAGATATTGCTAAAGTAACTGTTTTTATAAAAGATATGAATAATTTTGGAAAAATTAATGAAATTTATGAATCATTTTTTGGCAGCCACAAACCAGCCAGAGCAGTTGTAGAAGTAGCAAGATTGCCAAAAGATGTAGATATTGAAATAGAAGCTATCTGCGTAAAAATTTAAAATTATTAAACAATAAACAAATTTGCCTATCATTATTCAAAATCTCCACTCCCCCTTGCCTAATCTTGAATCTTGGCTTATATTTACTAAACAAAAATTTGCGGAGATAATTATGCAAAAACTAAAAAAGCTCCCCATCGGCATACAGACATTTAAGGAAATAATTGAAGACGGTTATGTCTATATTGATAAGACTGAAGAGGCCTTAAAGCTAACTGAAGAATATAAGTATGTTTTTTTATCCCGTCCCCGCAGATTTGGTAAGTCGCTATTTCTTGACACATTAAAAGAGCTATTTGAAGGCAATAAAAAGCTTTTTGAAGGGCTTTATATTTACGATAAATGGAATTGGGAAGAAAAGTACCCTGTAATAAAAATAAGTTGGGATGGCAAAAATAGGTCAATTAAAGATTTGGAATCAACACTTAGAGAGACTTTATTGGAAAATCAAAGAAGACTCAATATAAATTGCGAAGACGATTTGGATTTGGTTATTTGTTTTAGAAGACTTATCACAATGGCGTCAGAAAAATATGGTCAAAAAGTGGTAGTTTTGATAGATGAATACGATAAACCAATCCTTGATGTCATAGAAGATACAGAGCAGGCAAAAGAACACAGGGAATATATAAAAGGGCTGTACTCCGTTTTAAAAGGTGTAGATGCCTATATCAAGTTTGCATTTTTAACTGGTGTAAGCAAATTTTCTAAAGCCTCAATCTTCAGCGGGCTTAATATGCTTACAGATATATCCCTTAATCCGGAATATGGTAACATTTGCGGTTATACCCAAAATGACATTGAGACTTCATTTTTACCATATTTTAAAGATGTAGATCTCGATAAGGTAAAAATGTGGTATAACGGTTACAACTTTCTGAAAGACAATGTTTATAACCCTTTTGATATTTTACAGTTTATAAGCAGCAAATTTATGTTCAGAAATTATTGGTTTGAGAGCGGCACACCATCATTTTTGATTAAACTTATAAAGGAAAAAAATTATTTTTTACCCAAGCTGACCAATCTGATAGTTGATGAAAAATTGCTATCAAGTTTTGATATTGAAAATATAGACCTGGAAGTGCTTTTATACCAGACAGGATATTTGACTATTGAAAAAATGATAAAAGACGAGCTTCTTTCTTCAATAGAATATAAATTGAAAATCCCTAACCTCGAAGTTCAAATATCTTTAAATGATTATATAATAAACTATCTGTTTAATGGAGACAGCAGTGTAAAAAAATCCCTTATCAAATCACTACATTATGAAAAATTAGAAGATTTTAAGATTGCTTTAACCTCTTTGTTTGATTCAATCCCTTATACCAATTTTACAAAGAATAAACTCACTCAATATGAAGGATTTTATGCAAGCATAATTTATTCGTATCTTGCTTCCCTTGGCATTAAAATAATCGGTGAAGATGTAACAAATAAAGGGAGGATTGATTTGACACTTTTTGTAAATGACAAGATTTATATCCTTGAATTTAAGG
Source organism: Deferrivibrio sp. (assembly GCF_055117995.1). Lineage (NCBI taxonomy): Bacteria > Pseudomonadati > Deferribacterota > Deferribacteres > Deferribacterales > Deferrivibrionaceae > Deferrivibrio > Deferrivibrio sp. Next base: position 87,040 of record NZ_JBSQOT010000001.1, read on the forward strand.
TAGACGGCAGCAAAGGTGAAGCCTTACAGCAGATTAAAGAAAAACATTATGCTGATAAATATCTAAATGAATCAAGTCAAATCTATATTGTAGGAATAGAATTCAGCTCAGAGGAAAAAAATATCGTTAATTTTCAGTGGGAGAAAGTTTAGCGAGAAAAACTGCCATAAAAAAAGTGTAGTTTTAGAGTAGTTTTTACCATGTTTGATTTTTCCATTTTACTTGATTTTTTCTATTACGACCTCTTTTTTTTCAGGGTCAAAGACAAATTTACCGTTTTTTTCAAGTTTATTTAATTCAAAAAAGTATTCTCCGATTACGGCAACCACACCCGGCATTGCTTCTTTGTGGAACAAAATTTCCGTATCAGTCCCTTCCTTAAGCTTCAACTTAATTTCGTCAATACTTGCATATATGTGATAAAGATTTCTCCTTACTTTCCTTTTTTCATCTACCAATTTTGCAATCCTTCTTTTCTTCTCTTCATCAAGAGTGTCCATTCTCTTTTCAATGCTGCCTAAAAAATTCAATATCTGCTGCAAAGTCCTTTCAAGATGCTCTTTATCCTGCATTAGTTTTGACAGCCTTGACACATATTTTGCCGAAGCTCCCACAACAATCTTGGTTTTGACAAAAGATGCAGAGCCCAAAATATTTGCCTCCACCCCTTTTGTAGCATAAAAAACACCACCATAGATATTCCCAGGCTTTCCAAAACATGTTATTTTACCATCAGTAATTATCATTGAGTCTCTTATAAGGTTTTTTACCACGACACCTTCGTTTGTTGACACATCGGCAAACTGTATAAATGTAGCTTCTATCATCCCTCCAGCCCTGATTTTACATCTTTTGGCGTGGCTACTTCCTATTATCCCCTCTTTGACAATAATATTACCCTTTGCATGTGCCTCTCCTGAAATTGCTTTTGCAATAATATTTTCACCCGATTTAACTGAAAAACCGGCCTGAAGCTCACCTGAAATTATAACAGAGCCTGGAAACTCAATATTTCCTGTCTTATAATCAACATTCCCCTTTACAATGTATACATTTGTAATTTTCATCTCAACAATATTTCCGAAAAAGTTATACTCAAGAAGGCCATCAATTAGTGAATAGTATACATTATCCCTTTTCACAACATTTTCATTTAGCTTTACAATTAAATCCACACCATCATTTGCCTCAAGAATCTCACCGGTAACAGTAAAGCCTGGCTGCCCCTTTGTAGGCGGATTGTAATAAGCAACAGCAGAATCTTTATATACAACCCCCAAACGGTTTTTTTTTATATTTTTATAATCAACTCTGTCCAAAGATTCTTCTACCAAAAACTCATCTTCTTTTTTTTCATCTGATTTGATAAGCACTTCAGCATTATATCCATCAACTGCCTTTTTACCTTCAGCAACCAAAAATGTCGGCTCAATTTTGCTACTTTTTGAATCAAGCAGATGAATAAGCAAATCAACCCTGTCCTCCATAATCCCTTTTACCACACCATTTTCCTTCAAAAGTTCAAAGATATAATCACGGTCAACCTGTTTTGGATGAGGAGGAATTAAAATATAAGCTTTCATTTTATCTTTAGAAATCAATACATCAAAATCATCAAGAAAGACATCGTCAAAAAGTCTTCCTTTTCTGCCATCCTGAGAAGATTTCAGTGAAAATTCAAGCAAGTATTTCTTGTCCCCCTCGCCATTAGAAGAGATAAGTTTATATTCAAGCTCGTGCATCTCTTTTTTGAAATATTTTTTGGCCTTTTCAAACCCTTCGTTGATGCTGCCGGCATAAATCCTAGTCCTGGTTAACTCTGCCAAAATCAATCCCCCAAAGTTTATTTATTATTGTAACATAATAAATATTATATTTCTATTGAAGTTTACCATATTATATTTTACTATTAGAAAAACAAGAATTTTTCAAGAGGTAGTTTATATGTGCAGTAATGAAGCGTTAAAAAAGTATAAAATTATTTTTGAAACATCAGGGATTCCCATTTATACCGTATCAAAAGATGAGAGACTTTTGGAAGCAAATCAAGCTTTGGCAGAAATTATGCAAACTGACCTTGAAAATCTCATCGGAAAACCTGTCGAAAATTTTTACCTCAATAAAGATGACAGAAAAAAATTTTTGGAAGATTTGCAAAAATATAAAAAGCTTAGAAACTACAGGCTAAAATTTAAAACATTAAAAAATAAAATCATTACTGTCCTTGCAAATGTGCAGCTATGGGATGATGAAAATAGCGAAATCATGCATCACGGTGTGTTGATAGATATTACTGATGTTTTAAACCTGCATGAAAAAGTTAGCGCCATTGAAAACCTTGAAACCAATAACAAACTGTTAAAAAACTTTATAAAAGATTTAAAAGATGGTTTTACGGAAAGACTTGGGCTTGTTGATTTGCTTTTAATAGATTATCCGGATAATGAAAAATTATACCGACTTGAAAGCGGTATTGAAAAAAGTCTCAATCAGATAAACAGATTTGAATCGCTTTTCCCCGATGAAAATGTTCTGGTATCCGATATTGAACTAAACAGCTTTATAATTGAGCACAAAAAGCTTTTTGATGAATTAATCCCTGATAATATTACCATTTCTGTCACTACCACATCATCTGACTTAAATATAAAGGGGGATTATACAAGGGTTTTGCAGATTTTTACAGGTATTATTCAAAATGCGGCTGAGGCCATTGAGAAAAAAGGAATTGAAAAGGGGAAAATCAATATTACTTTATCAAAAATAGATTTAACAAATCATCCATACCTGCCTGATGGCAAATACGCTGAAATTGTGATATCTGATAACGGTATAGGAATAAAAGAGGAGAATATTAACAAAATTTTTTCGCCAGACTTCTCAACAAAGAGTAATAAAGGATTAGGACTTGGACTGACAGCAATATTTTCTACTCTTAAAGAATACAAAGGTGATATCACTGTCAATAGCAAAGAGGGTGAAGGGGCAGAATTTACAATATATTTACCATTATCCGACAAATCTGCAGAAAATACCGACATAAACGAGTCTGAATTTTTAAATGAAATAAGCAATTCAATAACAATATTTTTCGTGGATGATGATGACTTTATCAGAAGCGGTGTATCAGCAAATCTTGAAAGGGAGGGATTTAACGTTATCCAATCTGACAGCCCCAGAGATGCCTTGAGTAAGCTCGAAGAATATTTCCCTTTGATAGATATAATGATTCTTGATGTAAAAATGGCTGGAATGAGTGGCGGCAAACTCTATGAAACAATCAAAGAAAAATTTGGCCAAATACCGGCAATATTTATTTCCGGTTACAGTGATGATGAGGAAATTTTAAGACTGAAGCAAAATTTCACTTTTCTAAAAAAACCTTTTACCACGAAAGATTTGGTCAGAGAAATACACAAGGTAATAAATGCAGGTGATGAATGGATGAAATTGTAAAAAGTAAAATACTTGAAACAGTTTTAAACTCAAGTACCAGGGGAATCTGTATTATTGATAGTAATGGGGTGTCTGTTCTTATCAACAATGCAGGTCTTGCAATCTTAGGCTATGAAAGAAATGACATTTTAGGCAAAAATTTTCACGATATTGTTCATAAAACAAAAAATTTTAAGATAAGTAATAAAGAATGTATTGTATGTCAATCCCAAATAGACGGCTTAGCTTATAATAATGTATGTACCAGATACAAAAAAAGTAACGGAGAAATTATACTGTTACAGATAAGTGTTTACCCTTTCAAAATCGAAAGCAATGATTCATGGTGGATTTTGCTTTTATTTGAGGAAATTACAGATAAAAATCTTGCAATATTAAACCTTGAAAATATTATCGAAATGGTTGAGCAATCTGAAGCAGGCTTTGTAATTACTGATATTGAAGGAAATATTGTATATGTAAATAATGGTTACACAAAAATTACAGGCTATGAAAAAAAAGAATTACTTGGAAAAAATCCAAGGATATTAAAATCAGGCAAACATAATAAAGAGTTTTATAAAAGACTGTGGTCTACAATATTATCGGGAAATACTTTTAACGATATTTTTATAAACAGAAAAAAAACCGGAGAAATTTATTATGAGGAAGATATAATATTCCCGATAAAAGACTCATCCGGTAAAATAAACAAGTTTGCAGCATTAAAAAGAGATATTACAAAAGAAAAATTGCTGGAAGAAAAATTATTTCTTGTACAAAAACTTGAATCAATTGGTCAGCTCGCCAGCGGCATAGCCCATGATTTTAACAATATTCTGACAGGTATCAATGCATATCTTGAAATGTTTGGCTACCTTGAGTTGCCTCAAAAAGCAACCGAAGTAGTGGAAAAGATAAAGGAGCTTGCAAAGAGGGCTGAAAATCTGGTCAGTCATCTTTTGGGATTTAGCAGAAAACAGATGTTTTCCCCTGCGACTACAACATTTAGCGCGCTTATCAACGATTCGCTAAAAATGCTCAGAAGATTAATTCCTGAAAATATTGAGCTTGTTTTTGAGAAAAACATTGATGACGAATGCCCTATCGATATTGACAAAACGCAGTTTAGTCAGATAATTATGAACCTCGTTATAAACAGCAGAGATGCTCTGCTCGGGTCAGATAAGGATAAAAAGTTAATCAAAATCATTCTTGACAAGCCTGTTTTAAGTGATTTTGACCTTGTAGAGGAAAAAAACTATCAAAAATTTATAAAATTTTCAGTCTATGACAATGGGACTGGAATAAAAGAGGAATTTATAAATAAAATATTTGAACCTTTTTTTACCACCAAACAGGTTGGAAAAGGCACAGGGCTCGGTCTTGCTAGTGTGTACGGCATAGTAAAACAAAATAAAGGTTATATCTTTGTAGATACCAAAGAAAGTGAATATACGAGATTTGATATTCTATGGCCCTGCTTTGACAGTAATAATAACAAAAAAACCGATGCCAATAAGATGTCCATATTTGAAGATATTCACGGTAGCGAAAATATATTGATTGCCGAAGACGAGCCTGGACTTTTAAATATAGTATCTGAGCTTTTTGAAAAATCAGGCTATAATGTATATAAAGCCAAAAACGGGTCTGAAGCTCTTGAAATATTAAAAAATACCCCCATCGATTTTATAATTACTGACCTCGTAATGCCGGAACTTAATGGAGATAAACTTCTTGCTGAAGCCTGTAAAATTGGCATAAAAGTTCCTGCAATTATAACCACAGGCTATGAAAAAGATATAAGAAAAGATATCATTGACAACTGCTTTAATTATCAAGTAGTTACAAAGCCTTATAGACCTTTGAATATACTGAAGCTTGTAAGGGGAATACTTGACAATAAAAAATAAAGTAATAATCACTTTTTTAATCTTCCTGACGTTGGTTACTTCTTCGTTTGCTCAAAAAATCAAGGTAGGTTTCTGGGAAAATAAACCACTATCCTATGACGAAAATGATGGTTATAAAGGGTTTATTGTAGATATTTTCAAATATATTGCAAAGAAGGAAAATATCGACTATGAAATGAAAAAAGGCAGCTGGAGTCAGCTTTACTCTGATATTTCAAACGGAAATATCGATGTCTTTTTCCCAATTGGATTTGCAGAATACAGACTTCAATATATGAACTTTTCCAGATACCCTCTTTTTGAAAATTGGGGTCAGATTATCACGACAAGAGACAAGAAAATAAAATCATTTTACGATTTGCAAGGAAAAACGATTGCCGTGCAATTTAACGATATCTTTTTGATGGCCACAAATGGCCTTGGGCTTGTATTGGACAGACTCAATATTGATGTCAAATACTATTTTGTGGATAATTATGAGGAGGCAGTAGACGCCGTTATTAACAAAGGTGTTGATTGCGCTCTTGTGGCAAGAAACTATACATTTGCAATTGTCTCGGAAAATATTACAACCACTCCGATTATCGTAAAACCGATAAAAACTCACTTTGCTTACAGTAAAAATCTCAATGAAGATATAATCAATAAAATTGACAATGCGATAAAAAGCCTTCTCGAAGATGAAAATTCTTATTATTACAAGAGGTTAAAATATTTTTCAGAAGGTATGTATCTGCACAACCCCATTCTGCACTTCATCGAGGAAAATTATATTTTTGTATCATTGACAATTTTGCTTATTTTCACACTTACGGTTATAATAATCCATACTTTCAAAAAAAAGCTTTATCTTGCTACAATTGAAGTTAAAAATGAGCGAAAAAAAATTGTAAAAATATTAAACAATCTCTCTGATCCGGTAATTCTGTTTAATCACAAAGGGATTGTTGAGTTTTTAAACATTGCAGCAAAAAATACTTTTGATATTTTAGATTTTGGCAAGTCAGTAGCCGATTGCCAGTATCAAATTGAAGATAGAAATAAAAATATAATAAAATTTGAAGAATTTTTTTCTTCAGAAAGTCTTGAAAACTACTATACCATAAAAAATACACGAAAAGGGGATATTATTGCTGAAATCTCCATTACAAAAGTAAAAAATGAAAATACAAATGATAATGACTATATAGTAATGATAAATAACATTACCAAAGCAATACAAAATATCGAAATCCAGACAAAAATTGACAAACTTGAAACAGTGGGAAAAATAGCTGCAGGCATTGCCCACGATTTCAATAACTATCTTGGAGCAATGTCAAACTATATTATAGCAGTAAAATCAAAAGGAATTATAACTGAAGAAATACAAAAGGTTGAAAATCTCATATTCAAAAGCAAACATTTAACAAGGCAGCTGCTTACATTTGCAAAAGGGAGCAGCCTTGAAATAAAAAATACAGATATTAACAAACTTGTAAAAGAAGCGGCAGAATTTGCACTGAAAGGGAGCAGCACATCTTTGAATTTTGATATAAATCAGCCAGAAACACAAGGTAGTTTATGCGCTGATGTAGACGAAAATTATATCACGCAGGTTATTACAAATATTGTGCTAAATGCCAGCCAGGCAATGAATAACAAAGGGGAAATAGATATTTCAACTTCAATTGAATTTTTTGCAGAAAAAAACGAATACAATCTCTCAAAAGGGGAATATATAAAAATTGCAATAAGGGATTACGGCAGTGGAATACCGGAAGATATCAAGAATGAAATATTTGAGCCATTTTTTACCACAAAAGAAACCGGCAGCGGGCTTGGCCTTGCAATTTCGCATTCAATTATCAAGAAGCACAGTGGTTATATAACATTTAAAAATCTTGACAAAGGGTGTGTTTTTGAAATCTTTTTACCAAAAACCGAATGCAAGCTAAATAAAATTTCTGAAACAAAAGATGAAATCGATATTAAAAAACTGAAAATTTTGTATATGGATGATGAAGCCGACTTAAGAGATTCTTTTAAAATGATACTTGAAATTCTTGATTGCAATGTAACTGTTACTAAAAATGGAGAAGAAACGCTAAAAGAGGTTGAAAACAAAAAATTTGATATAATTGTCCTTGACCTGACGATAAAGGGCGGAATGAATGGTGAGGAAACAATTAAAATGCTTAAAGAAAAAGGTATTGACTCATATTTTGTAGTTTCATCGGGCTATTCTGATAGTGATATAATTACCGAATACAAAAAACATGGATTTGATTTTTACCTGCCAAAGCCTTTTGCGGTAGAAGACTTGAAAATGATGCTCGCTCAGGCATCAATAAGAGTTTAATATCTCTTACTCTTGAATATAAGATACATCGTAAAAGCTGTGAAAATTATCACGGCTGATAAAATAATGCCAAATTTTGAATAACTTATTGAATTTGCAACCCTGTAATTTATAACCCTTATGGATGTAAGTATCCACTCTACTATACTGAAAAAAAGTGCCCCTTGAATAATATAAAATGCAACCTTTTTTCTTATAAAAAACAAAACAGGCAAAAATAAAAAAATTACCACAAAGATAAGTTGCTGAGCTCTCAAAAAGTGTGCTGCGGTAAGAAGTGAGCAAAGTAGTAAAAAAATAAAAGGCAAAACTTCATCAAACTTTTTCATTGTTAGCTGTCCATTTTTTTCAAAGCTTTTAGCATAAATATAACTTCCATTGCAATAAGTTTTATCGACGATTTAAAATAATCAGAACGACTTCCAGTTTACTTTTAAAATAATAAACTAAAAAATGAGAGTAGCCTATATCGGCTACCCCCATTTATATATTTATATAATTTGTATACAATAAATTACTAAAATTTATCCATATTCTCCTTAGTAAGTTTTCTCAAAAGCAATGACAACCCTAAAAGCCCTATAAGGTTTGGGATAGCCATCATTCCATTGAAAAGATCAGAAATATCCCATACAAATGCTGTTTTCCTGTATGAGCCAAAAAACACTGTAAAAAGAAAAATAAGCTTGTAAAAATAAGAAAACTTTCCTCCAGTTAAAAATTTCATACACTGTTCGCCATAGTAAGACCAACCCAAAATAGTAGAGTATGCAAAAAATATCAATGCAATAGCCAAAAACCAATCCCCAAGGTTTCCATAAAAGCTGTTAAATGCAAGTGCAGTAAGCTCTGTACTACTTTTGCCTGACTCCCATGCACCGGTAGAAATAATTACAAGAGCAGTCATCGAACAGATGATTATTGTATCAAAGAAAACACCTGTCATTGCAATTAGCCCTTGCTTTACCGCATTGTCAGTTTTGGCTGCAGCATGTGCAATTGGAGCACTACCAAGACCTGCTTCATTTGAAAACACACCTCTTGCAACGCCATACCTAATTGCATCTCTTACCATCGAACCTGCAAATCCCCCTACCGCAGCAGCAGGTGAAAAAGCATGACTAAGAATAATTTTAAATGCCGCCAAAACTGCTGAAAAATTTGAAATTATCAAAATCAAAGAAATAACAATATAAAAAACTGCCATAAAAGGAACTAATTTTTCAGTTACCTTACCTATTCTCTTGATTCCTCCAATTATTACCAATGCTGTTATTACAACAAGGAAAATTCCAACTGCAATTTTTGGCACACCAAATGCATTATTTACTGCCAGAGCAACAGAATGACTTTGAGCCATGCTGCCTATTCCAAAAGATGCAAAAACTCCAAATATTGCAAACAATACTCCAAGCCACTTTTGCTTTAATCCTTCTGAAATATAATACATCGGGCCACCGATAGTAGAGCCGTCACTTAACTGTTTTCTGAAGTGAACAGCCAGCACAGCTTCGGCGTATTTAGTAGCCATACCAAAGAATGCTGTTACCCACATCCAAAAAATAGCACCAGGCCCCCCTGAAGCAATAGCAGTAGCCACCCCTGCGATATTACCTGTGCCAACAGTTGCAGAAAGAGCTGTGGTTAGTGCCTGAAAAGGTGTAATTTCACCTTTTTCACCAGAGCTTTTGTTGGACTTTAAAATAAGACTTAGTGCTTTTGGAAGTTTAAATATCTGAATAAAGCCAAGCGTAACCGAAAGCCACACACCTGTACCAAGAAGAAGTACAAGCATAACCGGCCCCCAAACATACCCATCAAGAGTCAAAATAATATTGTGAAGTTGCTCCATTTTTCACCTCATATTTTTTAAAAGAACGAGAAATATAGCATAATTAAAAAATTATTCAAGTTAAAATACAGATTATTTAAATTTGTTTAAAGCTTATTTATAAAATAGTTAGCAGTATATAAATCAAAAGCTGCACTGCCCACCGATTTAAAAATAGTTTTAGTATTGTTAAATTTTTTTACACTATTAACGACAATACCTAATTCTTTAATATCTTCTTTGTTAATTATACCCTTTTGTATAGGAATTATCAAATCGCCGCTCTCTTTCAAAGCAGACTTGCTATCTACAAACACGTTAAACGATTCATAAATGTTTTCTGAAATTTCTTGCATGTAAGGCCTGAATGAGCCGATAGCATTTATATGGACATCGGCTTTAAATTTACCTGAATCAGCAGCAAAAAGCGGTTTTTGACTGTTAGTTGCAGCAATAATTATATCGCTTTCATATAGATTTTCTTCTGATTTATAGCAATTTATATCTGCATCGGTAAATTTGTTGATTTTTTCAATAAAATTTTCAGTTTTTGATTCATCTCTGCCACAAATATATATTTTTTTGATATCCCTTACAGAAAGTGCAGCTAAAATTTGTGTTTCGGCCTGTGGCCCGGTGCCAAAAACAGTCAAAATTTTCGCTTTTTCAGAGGAAAGTATGTCTATGGCTGCTCCCCCTATTGCACCAGTCCTTATAGCGGTAAGTGTGGCTCCATCAAAAAATGCCTCAGAAATGCCGGTAACAGAATCGGCAAGCATTACAAAACCATTTATGCTCGGCAAATTGATTTTCAAATTCTCAGGACATACGCCTACATATTTAAATGCAACCTTTTTCAACTTTTCACTTAAAACCGGCATAAATAAAAATACATTTTTCTGAGATTCAATATGTTCACGAAGCGGGACGATAATTTCGTTATTTGCCAAATCTGACATTGCATTTTTCATTTCTTGAATTATTTCTTTAAAATCAGCCTTTAATATCATATCATCAGGAGAAATATACTTATACATAATAATCTCCATTTAAGTTTTTGTTAAAATACATAAATTTTCTTTAGCTGTAAAATATTTTCTAAAATATATAACCTATTTGTTCGAAATTTTTACAACATAACACTTAAAACATAAAATCATTGACTTTTAATTATATACATTCTAAATTAAATTCCAGCACAAAAATAAAAATTATGCTATAATAAAGTATACTAAATCAGGAGGTTAATATGGCAATTAGTGAATTTGTAAAAAGCGCAGACTTTAAGAATGAGAAACATGTACCGGTAATTGAATGTCCAAGCGGACTTAAAAAGGGTGAATTTTGTGACGTGGTTGTTACTGTAGGCAAAGATATTCCCCACCCTAACACTACCGAACACTTTATAAACTGGATTGCCCTGTATTTCAAACCTGCAGAAGGAAATATTTACAATCTTGGCAGAGCTGAATTTTTAGCTCATGGCGAATCTACAAAGGGGGCAAATCAGGGTCCAGCTTACACCAACCCGGTAGCATGTTTTAAAGTAAAACTTGATGAGCCAGGAAAACTTATTGCCGTAAGCTACTGCAATATCCACGGATTATGGGAAAGTGAAACAGAGGTAAAATTTTAATAAAATGCCGGCTTATGCCGGCTTTTTTAATAACCAAGACAACCAATGCAGCCGTTAAATTGAGAATTTTTCAAAGGTAAAATTTCAGTATTTATCTCTTTCTCAAGAAAATATCTTACAGCAAATATTGAAGCAACACCGCCTGACATAAAATATTTTTCAGATTTCATCCTTTTTACAAGTGGTGCAATTCTTTTTGCAATTGATTCATTAACACCTGCAGCAATTTCTCTGAAATCAACCCCTTCTGCAATTTTGCCGATTATCTCACTTTCACTGAAAATAGCACAGGTTGAATTTAATTTTACCGGATTTTCTGTGCATTCACCCAATTCTTTCAAATCCATTTTCAGAATATTTGCAGCCGTTTCCAGAAATCTTCCTGTGCTTGCTGCACATTTGTCATTCATTATGAAATCTTCGATAAAACCTTCGTCAACCTTTATTACTTTACTATCCTGTCCCCCAAGGTCAATTAGTGTAAAATTTTTAAGCCCCGTCTGCTCTTTTGCCCCCCTGAAATGAGCTTTAATCTCAGAAATTATTTCAGCATTGGCAAACGATAAAATATTCCTCCCGTAACCTGTTGCCACAACACGTTCAGGTTTATCTTCCAAAAAATCAAAATTTATCTCAATCTTATCATTTTTCCTTTTTACAAAATCTTTATAGAAAGTTACAGTGTCAATAATCTTAAAATTTATATCATTATTTTCCCTTATCGCTACCTTCACAAATCTGCTGCCTAAATCTATCCCCACATCAGCCATTTTTACCTCTAAAAAAATTAATTTTTCCTTTCATTAAGCATTTCTATAAATGACTCAAGCCTGATTTTTGTCCTTGCGTCAATATTTCCGGGGTCATTCCCTTCAATTGTGATTATCGGAACATCCAGACTCTTTTTTATTATGACATCCTGTATCTGTCTGTAACAAAAAGACTGGACATAGTGGATAATACCGTCAATTTTTCTATCTCTTACCTGTATTTTTATATCCTCTATCCTCTTGAAGATGTCATACGGATAAGTATAATCAAGATATCTTTGCACGTAGTCTTCTGAATTTGAAGGGATTGAAAACTGTCTTTGCACCTCATTAAAAACAACTGAAGCCCCCTTTTCTTCAATAAACTGATAAATATTGTCAAAAATTGGAGGCACTCCAATAAAGCCAAGTCTTATATTATTGTCCGCCACATTTCTTGATGTAGCCTTCTCAATAAAACTATCCAGCTCTTTTTCATACGTTTCAAAATCACCATTAAAATCAGTTGAAGTTACAAGCCACAGATGATTTTCAAATCCGCTAACCTTGCCATCAATAGTCATTTTATCCAAAATTTTCAACTTTCTTCTTATTTTATCTATTCTATCTTTTACTTTAATTACTTTATCAAATGAAACATTTAATCTCTTGCAGATTGTCAGAATTTCATTCTTGAGAAATTGATACGGATTTTCGTTGCCAAATGGATAGCCAAAAGGGTGCACCTTTATCCCTTCACTTTCAAAAAGCTCAATTAAAGCATGAGTATTGCTGCAATCCCCTTGAGTAACGGCTATCACTTCATCCACAGACCTTTTCATAACCGCTGTGTAAATACCTTTTATCCAATTGCAACTGTTTCTTGGTATTCCATTGTCTTCGGCATACTCCAAAAATTTATACGGAGATTTTGAAGTAATGAAAATATTGTTTAAATCCACAGGAATATTATTTGATGCAAAAACAATCTCCACAGGTATAGTTGTGGTAAATCCGATTTTTTTCATAAAGTTAATTCAGGCTAAACTCAATGTATCTTTTTATTTCGTTATGAAGACCTTTTCTATTTTTAAATATTATCGTATTGTTTTCAAAGTGTTTGTCTATTTCATTCATATCAACAATATGCACTACTCTTGCATCCTGAAGCTCTACTTCATACACTTTTGAAAACTCATTATATTTCTTGATTTTACCTTTTAGATTAAAATTTTGCTTTATAATATCAATATCGATATTGCTACCTGTGACATTAAATTTAACATCATCCCAACGCATATTGCTGAAAATTATCATCCATCTTTCCATAATTACCCCTTTATCACACAAACAGGCCTTAGCCTTGCAACTTTATTGGCTATATTAAGTCTATCAACCACTTCCACCACTTCCAGGACATCTTTATAAGCCTCTGGCATCTCTTCCATGAGAGATTTTTTCCCGCGACCTATTGCGTAAACTCCAGACTGAAGAAGCTCTTTTGCAATATTTCTGTTTTGCGAAGCCTTTATGGCAGCATTTCTGCTTAAAACCCTTCCAGCACCATGGCAGGCAGAATTGAAACTCAAAACTTCAGCATTTTTTCCACCGCACAAAACATATGAATATCTTCCCATATCACCCGGAATAATTACAGGCTGTCCGGTATTTTTATATTTGTCAGGCAATTCATAATGATTTTTATAAAGTGCCCTTGTAGCTCCTTTTCGGTGAACAAGCAAAGTTTTTTCTTTTCCATCAATCCTGTATTTTTCAAACTTTACAATATTGTGAGCCACATCATACACAAGTCTTGGCTTTAACCTTTCTACACCAACACCAAGAAATTCACTTATCGATTTTATGGCCAAATTCTGCAAAACCTGTCTGTTTGCCCAAGCATAATTTGCAGCACATTTCAGAGCAGAAATATAACTTTCCCCTTCCCCACTTTTTACCGGAGCACAAGCAAGCTGAATATCCTTTACCTCTATTTTGTATTTTTTTATAGCTTTTTCAAAAAGTTTTAGATAATCGCTGCAAACCTGATGACCAAGCCCTCTTGAGCCTGAATGAACCATAAGGGTTAGTTTACCCTTTGTAATCCCCCACGTGTAACTTTTATCCTCGTCATAAATTTCCTCGACAACACCTATTTCAAGAAAATGGTTGCCGCTGCCAAGTGTCCCCACCTGGTCATAACCTCTTTCAAAAGCTCTACTGCTTACCATTTCAGGATTTGCTCCTTTAAGACAGCCGCCAGATTCTGTCGATGCCAAATCATCAAAAGACGCAAAACCTTTTTTGAAAGCCCAGTTTGAACCTGTTGTCATAATCTCTTTTATTTCATTTTTGCTCAGTTTAAATTTTCCACCCTCTCCCACTCCACAAGGGATATCTGAAAAAAGCTTATTTACAAGCCTTTCATAATTTTTAATCTCATCAGCAATAATATCAAAGACAATCAACCTGACTCCACAGTTTATATCAAAGCCAACACCGCCAGGAGTAACCACCCCATTGTCCACATCTGTTGCAACTACACCGCCAATAGGCAGACCATACCCGTAATGTATATCAGGCATCGCAATAGAAGCCTTTACTATTCCAGGCAAGTATGCGGCATTCTTTACTTGCTTTAAGGATTCATCCCTTAAAATATCTTCTATCATACTGTCTGAGGCAAAGATGCGTCCAGGTACGAGCATCTTGTCCTCTTGTGGAATTTCGTAAATATAATCAGATACTTTTCTTAACTTCGTCATACCTTTTCATAACCTGATTTAAATTAAGCCCTGCCATCCTTATAATCTCCTCAAATTCTTCCCTGTTTACAGGCTGAATCGATAGTCTCATCCCTTTCTTTACAAGAAGCATACCATTTAAATTTTCATTGGTTTTAATAGAAGATAAACTAACTATTTCAGGAAAATCCATCAAATATTTTACATCCACCAAATACCATCTCGGATTATCTTTATCACTTTTTGGGTCAAAATATTTTGAAATTTTATCAAACTGTGTAAAGTCAGGATATGGCTTGCTTGCCACCAACGCAAGACCAATGCCACCAGGCACTTTGCAATTTGAATGATAAAAAAGCACCATATCCCCAATTTGCATATCATTTTTCATAAAATTTCTTGCCTGATAATTTCTTACACCATCCCAGGGTGTGGTTTGATTCTGTGCTTTTTTCAAGTCATCAAACGAAAAAGATTCAGGCTCAGACTTCATTAACCAAAATTTCATAAGATTTGAATATAACGATTGGAATAATTAAATCAATTGAAAAATCATAAATTGCACTTAAATGTCCTGACCTCTTCTACAAAGTCGGTTATCATTTTAATATCACTATTTTTTGCAATAATAAACTGGACACCGCATTTATAGTGCATTCGCCACATTACTTCACCTATTATTGGAGAAACCTGGGAAAGTTTATAAATATAAACACTTTGAGTATCATCTGGCATCCGCATATAGATATCGTTTTTAAACCTTATTTCAACATTGTCCTGAATATCGGGAATTATATCTTCCAAAGTTTCATCAAATTCCAAACAGCAGCCCTTAGAGCTTATATTTGTTATCCTGGCAGGGTAGTATTTTTCCCAGTCATTATTAAAATCAAGGTCAGATAGCGGCAACACATTTGCATTAAGTATAATGTTTATCCTTGGCTGCATTCTCTTTTCAAAGGCACTTTCCTTAATTATGACAGGTTGAAATTTATATTTGGCATTTTTGCTATATTTTGGGTTGTGCCTGCATTTGTAATTATCACACTTTACACACTGAAGTATAAAATTAATCTCTTTCAACACATCAATGTGTGTAACCCTGTAAAACCTTTCAGGTGTTACACACAAAAGCTCAGAGTTGCCGGTACTCACCTCTTCAAGCCAAAACCCGTAGAGTTTTTTTCCACCCGGCAAAATATAGGCACTGCAGCCAAATGTTTTATAATTTTGCGACGCCATTAAAAGGTTATAACCTGATAGCCTTCTTTGATTAGGTTTGACACGTAATCGCCGACGTATATAACATTTGCACCTTTTTTCTCAAGGCGGTCGGTT
Organism: Deferrivibrio sp.; assembly: GCF_055117995.1. NCBI lineage: Bacteria > Pseudomonadati > Deferribacterota > Deferribacteres > Deferribacterales > Deferrivibrionaceae > Deferrivibrio > Deferrivibrio sp. Next base: position 103,030 of record NZ_JBSQOT010000001.1, read on the forward strand.
ATTCCAAATTCATTGGAAACAAATTTACAATAGGCCGTATTCTCCTTATCGTTGATAAGATTAAATAACTCATCATCTTCAAGAAGCAATTTTTCACTCTCACCAAATACCACAAACTTTACATCTTCAAGCCATCCATGTTTTTTTGCATTTAAACCGTACAAAATCCCTGGCTTTAGCTTTTCTTTTTCCCCTGAAGCAAGCCAAATCAATACTTTAGACATAATTTCCTCCTACTTAAAGCAATTGTCAGTTATAATCTTTAAACAATCAAGTAATTGAGCTCTCACAAACTCAGAATCGTCAACAATCAATATTCTTTTTAACATGTTAGAATCTCTTTTGATTTTTTTTGTATTACTGTTATTATTTTATATGGATTATATATTTTTGACAACAGAAATTCATACTTTTTGTATCGATTTTTTAAAAGTTGATACTGTTGCTGAAACTGAAAACATCAAGAAAATCCCGCTGCTGTAAAACCCTCTTATCACTTTTTACTATTTTGACAATAAGATATGTCCAGTATTTGACCTTGGCACACTTTTAATGAAAGTTTGGATAAAATAAATTTTTTAGTTGTTTTGGCAAAAGAAAAGAAAAAAATAACTCTTGCAGCAAAAGAAGTAGATATCATCAAGGAAAAAGATATAAGCTTTGCAAATGCGAAAAATTATCAGGAAAAAAATTAAAGTACTCACATATTCTTGAGGAGTCCTTAAATGGATAAAAATATTTCAAGTTGTAAGACTGACGCAATTAAATTGACCTTACCGTTAAAATTTATATATCATTAGGTGATATATTTGATGAGCAGATAATCACGAAATCTGCTGTTAGGTTTAGAAACAGCCTTATCCACGGAGACAATTTATGAGATATAAGTACAAAATAGTGGCAATTGATGATGACAAAACCGTCCTTGAGGCTTTAAAGGCCAATATTTCCAAGCAGACTGTATTTGACTTTAAAGGGTTTGATAATTTTGACGATGCTCTAAAATATCTAAAAGATAACAAGGCTGACCTGATACTCCTTGATATAATTATGCCTGGTAAAAACGGATTTGAATGCTTTACCATCCTGAGAAAAGACAAAGATTTGATGGAGATACCTGTAATATTTCTCACTGTCAGCGCCGATGAAGAGACAGTCAATACCGCTTTTGAATTGGGTGCGGAAGACTATGTAGTCAAGTCAAAGTATGAGGCAGAGCTTCTTGCAAGGATAAAGAGAATTTTGGCGGAAAAAGATGCAAGAGAAAAACTTATGCAGTATGAAAAGGATAAGGTAGTGTTGCAGTTTGCAGGCTCGGTAGCACACCATTTCAATCAGCCTCTTACGGCACTTACGATGATTAATCCGATTTTGCAGGAGCTTATGTCAACAAAATACCCAGAAGCCTACGAATCTATAAAAAAATATCTTAACTTTATCGATGAAGCTACAGAGAGGCTAACAGAGCTGGTAGCCAACAAACTCAGAAAATATTCTACCATAGAATATATTCAAAATATTGATATTTTGGATATTGACCAGCTTGACAAAAAACAGCAGTAATTACGTATAAAAATAAACCGATACAAAATGGGCTGTTGTCCCCAATATAACAAAAATATGCCAAATTTCATGAAAGCCAAATACCCCAGGAATGGGATTTGGCTTTTTAATTGCGTAAATTACGGCGCCAACTGTATAAAAAATTCCGCCTGCAACAAGCCATAACAATCCAGAAGCGCTTAAGTTTTTATAAATTGGATATATGGCTACAATTACAATCCACCCCATTATCAGATAAATTGACGTGTAAAGTATCCGGGGAGCATTTATAAAAAAAAGTTTGAAGATAAGTCCAGAAAGTGCAAGCCCCCAAATCGTGCCAAATATTGACCACCCCCATCCGCCATTTAACGTTATAAGGCAAAACGGAGTGTAAGTGCCTGCAATCATAAAGAAAATCATAATATGGTCAACTTTTTTCAAGATTAATTTTGCTTTTGTATTTTTAGGAATCAGGTGATAAAATCCACTTGCAAGATAAAGCAAAATCATAGAAGCGCCAAATATGGAGTAAGAAACAATGTGATAAGGGCTACTAAGCCTCACACCTTTAAAAATGGCAACAACCGTCAAAAAAACGGCAACGGCAGCATACAACAAATGCGTTAGGGAGCTTACCAATTCTTCTCTTTCCATACTTAGATATTAAATAATATTGACATAATGTCAAGAGCAGATGAATAGCCATTCAAACTATATTGGACGATTAAATAAATTTTATTTAAGAGATTAACAAGATTTACATTTGAAAATTACATAAAAGATGTAGTATAATTTTAAAGAAAAAGTAAGAGGATGGAGTATGAATGATAATTTGCAAAAAAAGATACTTGATAAAGTAAAGACATTGCCGCCTATGCCACAGATTGCCGCAAAAGTCATACAAATATGCGAAAAACCTAATTTTAATTTTTCCGAAGTTATAATGCTGGTATCAAAAGATATAAGCCTTACAAGCTCAATATTAAAATTTGCAAATTCTGCCGCATTCTCTCCTGTTTCAGAAGTTACAGATTTAAGGCAAGCTACCACCTATATCGGTGTAAACAACTTGAAAAACCTTGTTATATCTATATCATTAAAATCTGTTTACAATAAAACTTTTGACTTTATATCTCAAAAAATATGGGAGCATTCAATAGCTGTATCCATATTCTCAAGACTTCTTGCCCTTTTGAAAAAGCCTGAAATTGCCACTGAAGTGTTTACCCTTGGAATGATGCACGATATCGGGCAGATAATATTTAAAACTTCCGTGCCAGAGTACAGTGAATTTGTTGAAACGGCTTTCAACAACAATATCCCTCTATCAGAAATCGAAAAAAATTTTATAGGATTTGACCATGCCGAGCTTGGCGGATACACAATGAAAACATGGAAAATGCCTCATCTTTTTATTGACGTGGTCTATTTTCACCATCAATATTTACAATCAAAATTCAAAGACCACAGTGTCATACTTACTTACGCCAATAATATTGTAAAGTCTCTTTCTGACTGCATAGACAAAGTAATAAACGAGGCTGATATTGAATATTGTGAAGAGGTTTTGAAAATATCAAAAGCTGAAAAAGACGAGCTTATCAATAATTTTATGGAAATTTACAAAAAAGAAAAAGAAATTTTTGAATTAAAGTGAGGAAATTATGAAAATTTTCTGGACAGATGACTTAAGTGTAGGCTTTAAAGCTATTGATGACCAGCATAAGACACTGATTAATATTATCAATAAATTTGCCAACGCACTCCTTGAAGGTGAAGGTGCCGAATCTATAGAAAGTGTTGTAAATTTCCTTGATTTATATACAAAAGTACATTTTGCCACTGAAGAAAAATATATGGATGCTTTTAATTACCCTGATATTGCAATACATAAGTCAGAACACAAAAAGCTCATAGACTATATTGATGAACTTCAATCAAAGGTCTATACGAATATAAACAATCATAAACTTGCACTTGATTTGTGTAATGAGCTAAAAGATTGGTATGTCAATCACATTGGTAAAATAGACAAGACACTTGGAAGTTTCTTGAAAATCAAAAAAGCCGAGAGAAATGAAATTATAGAAAAGAAAATGAAGGGCAGCTTATAAGTGCTGCCCCACTTGTTTGCTACTTATCTTTATTGTATGCGATAAATCTGCTGCCTTGAGACGAAACTACTTTCAAACCCACCACTTCATCCACTTTTATTGAATCATAAATTTTATAAAAATCATCAGCATCTTTTACCTCTTTCCTGTTAATCCACACAATAATATCCCCTTTTCTAAGACCTGCCTCATAAGCATTTGAAGTCTCTTTTACATCAACAACTTTAACGCCATAGTTTAAATTCAGGCTTCTTTTTTCATTTTCTGATAAATCCTGAACACTAACAGGCACATCATCTCTTATTTCAGGATTACCAGCAGTCACTGTGCTTTTTCTCTCCCCAAGCTTTACTTTAACATCAATCTTCTTACCATCTCTTAAGATTTTTAATGTAACCGTGTCACCAGGTGATTTTGAGCCAATTATGTTTATAAGCTCTTTATGATCTTCGAGTTTTTTATCATCAACAGCCAATATTATATCCCCAGCCTTTACGCCAGCCCTGTCTGCAGGGTCACCTTTAATTACATCCGCTACCAAAGCACCTTGTGGTTTATCAAGACCAAATGTTTTGGCCAGCTTGTCATCCATTTCCTGAAGACTTACTCCAAGCCACCCTCTTTTTACTTCCCCTTTCTTCAACTTTGGCAAAAGCTCTTTTAACATATTGACAGGTATAGCAAATCCAAGCCCTTGTCCTGAGGGGATAATCGCAGTGTTGATACCTATAACTTCGCCTTCAAGGTTTACCAGAGGGCCGCCGCTGTTTCCTGGATTAATTGATGCGTCGGTCTGCATAAAATTATCATATGGTCCCTCGCCAAGCTCTCTTCCTTTTGCGCTTATTATCCCAGCAGTAACAGTCCATGAAAGACCAAATGGATTACCGATAGCCACTACCCAATCACCCACTTCTATTTTGTCAGAATCTCCAAGCTTGATTTCATGAAGCTCCTCTTTTGACGGGTCGATTTTCAACAGTGCAAGGTCTGTCAGGGGATCACGACCAACTACTTTAGCAGGTATCTCATTGTCGTCAGTAAATTTTATAAGTATCTCATCAGCGCCATCAATAACATGGTTATTTGTTACTATATAACCTTCTTTAGCATCAATGACAAAACCTGAACCAAGCGATTTGGATTTATATTCCCTCGGGATATTATTATGAAACTCCTTAAACTGGTCACCAAAAAATTTTCTGAAAATATCATCATTGAAAAAATCGGGAATCGCCTTACGCTTTACAATTTTCGTGGTACTAATGTTTACCACACTGTTTTTGGTCTTTTTCACAACATCTGAAAAAGAATCAGGCGTAAAAGCATGGCTTTGGGTCACAACAAACATCACCATCAACAGCAATACACCAACTAATTTTCTCATACTAATTTCCTCCTTTTATATCCAACTTCTTATTATTTATAAATTTAATTACATTGTCCATTTCATTGTAAGGAATTGTCCCAACTACTGTATATGTAGCATTATCATAATTTACAGAGTAAACATAATTTCCCAAAATGATTCTTTTCACCTGCTCTTTCATAACTGCCGGAACAGTTATAAAAACGCTGAAAGTATTTACTCCATCATCATAAAGGATATGAACCGCTCCATTTTTTAACCTCTTTATGTATTTTACATCAAACCCCTTGTATGTAAGCTCGCTATAGTCTGACCGGCTCACATTTGTTTCATCCGAAAATTCAAAATTATGCTTATCCGGCACATCTGCAGCATGTCCATAGGCATACATAAGTTTTCCTTTCAAGTCGTAAACCTCTTTTCTTACAACGAAATTTTCAGAAAGCCATAATGTCTGACTAAAACGATCCTTCAAAACAGAAAAAAGTTCATAAACATTTACCGATTTACCGTTAAATTTAATGTCAGGTTTTTTACGGATGTTATAAAATTCTTTTTTTGCATTGTTTATATCGAAAATTAGATCCTGATACCTGCTGAATATAAAATGCAGGTTTTTGTTTATGTTTTCTATTTCTGAAAATTCAAAAGTTGAATAGTGAGAATCATCTACGGCAATTTTAAAAAAGATTCTGTCAGCAAATAAAAATTGCGGCAGAAACAGAAAAAGCAATAATAAGTATCTCATTTTTCATAAACAACACTTGAAACATTAATTGTATTCACATTATTAAAATTACTTCTGTCAAGATGCTCGAGGACAAGCTCCTTCAACTTTTCTTCAGAAGCGGTCTCAATATTTTTATTTGTATTGTCAGCCATATAACTACCTTTAAAATTACTCTCATAAAGTAAAGCCGAAATACCTAAAATTGCAAAAACAATTGATGCGGCTACAAAATAAGGTAATCTTCTTTTTTTGGTTTTTGCAGTGACACTTATCTTTGACATAACTGAAGAGGTCACATCAATTTTATAGGCGTTAACGGGATAAGAAGATTTTACAAAATCTTTCAGTTTAAGCTCGTTAAGGTAAAATTTTTTACAATCAGGACAATCAGCTATATGTTCAAGGACTTCACTGACAAGTGATTCGGCAAGAACATTGTCTGCATAATCTGCAATTAATTTACGATACTTTAGACACTTCATCAGCCAACCCCTGCCTTATTAGTCTTTGTTTTATAAATTGTCTTGCGTTAAACAGCCTCGAACGTACAGTCCCAATAGGAATATTGAGCATTTCAGCTATCTCTTCATATGAATAATCTTCAACTTCACGAAGTAAAATAACTGTCCTGAGTTTATCGGGCAGTGCATCTACAAACTTTCTTACATACCTTTTCATCTCCTCTGTAAGAAGCTCCTCTTCGGGATTTGAATAATCTGAAAGCCTTTCAAAAAATGAGTCGGAACTTTCATCATCCTCTTTTTCCATATCCACAACCCGCTTATTTCTATCAAAATACATAAGGGCATTATTTATGGCTATCCTCTTTATCCATGCATAAAAATGTTCTTTGTTTTTAAGCATATCCAATTTTTCAAAAGCCTTTACAAAGGCCTCCTGGACAAACTCTTCCGCCAGGTTGTAATCTTTAGTTATATTTATCAGAGTAGAAAATAACTGCTGTTGATATTTAACCACAAGAAGCTCAAAAAGCTCTGTCTTGCCTGAAAGAATCTTCTCAATTATCTGTACGTCAGTCAATTTGTCCTCCTAAGTAACTGATATTTTGATTCAGAGTTTTAATAAAAGTTCAAACATTTTTCTTCATCAATGAAAAAGTTTGTCTATTATTTCTCTGTATTTCTTTTCAATATAGTGCCTTTTTTTCTTTAATGTGTTGGTAAGCTCTTCGCCCAATTTAAATTCTTTATCCAGAAAGAAAATATTATGAATTTTTTCATATGGCTTAAACCCCTTTTTAGAATGAAGAAGTTTGTTGAATTCACTTTTAATCTTCTCTATTATCTCTTTATCATTCAAGCTTTTTATTGATTCACTCATTTTATTATATTTCTTCTCAAGAAACTCCTTCATACTTTCAACATCCGGGACAATTAACGCCCCAAGCCCTTTTTTGTCCTGACCAACAAGCACGGCATCCTTTACAAATGGCAATTGGGAAATCTCCGACTCAATCCTCGAAGGGTCGATATTTTCACCGCTTGAAAGTACAATTATCTCCTTAGAACGTCCTGTAATTATAAGCTCACCCGTTATAGTAAGCATCCCCAGATCACCTGTTTTGAAAAAACCATCTTCTGTAAAAGATTTTTTATTCTCCTCTTCGTTTTTATAATAGCCTGGCATTACCTGCGGACCTTTTACAAGGATTTCACCCTGGACACCAGGTGGCAACTCATTACCATTTTCATCTACAATCTTTACAATAGTGTTTGGCAAAGGTTTGCCAAGTGTACCAAAAATATCACAATCCAAACCTCTGCCCGCAATCCCCGGAGCACTTTCCGTCATTCCGTAAGCGTTTACTATCCTTATACCGAGTGCATCAATCCATTCGTCAAGGTAAGCTGGCAAACTCCCGCCGCCGCTTACAGCAAGTCTCAGCCTGCCACCAAATTTTTCCTGAACAGCCTTAAACTTTTTTCTTGCAAGAAGGTTTGGCACAAAGAGAAATGCCAATTTTATCATTGCAATAGACTTTTTAAATACATTTCCGGGAAAAAATTCTTTTTTTAATTTAGGCAGTTTATCTTTTAGTATCCTCATATTTTTATTGTATTGGGCAGCAACTTTTATCAGTATGTTAAAAATTTTATGTTTTAATTTGGATTGTTTTGCAAGAACAGAGTTTATCCTTGTATAAAGGGATTCCCATACCCTCGGTACTGTGGCCACAACCGTCGGTCTGAATTCTTCCAGATCAGAAGCAAATGTTTTAACTGAGCTATAAAGGGTCGAACACCCATTTGCAACTGCAACATGCTCCACAACCCTTTCAAAAATATGCCATGCAGGAAGTATTGACACAAAACTGTCATCTTCTCTAAGCCCTACAATACCCGGGATAACTTTAAGATTGGCAAGAAAATTCTTATTGGTAAGAATTACCCCTTTAGGCACTCCGGTGGTACCTGAAGTATATATCAAAGTAAATGGATCTTCCATATTCGTAATATTTCTTCTTGATAAAAACTCATTTAGATCGTCATCAGTGTACTCTCTCTTTTTAAGAATCTCATTGTAAGAATAAATATTGCTGAAGGTTTTGTGAAGGCTTTGGCCTTCTATAACAAAAATATTTTTTAATTTTATACGTTCAAAAATCTCACTATGCTGGCTAAATAAATTTTCAGTTTCTATTATTGCATATCTTACTTCAGAGTGTTTTACAATAAAATCAAGTTCTTTAGTCGGGGTATCACTGCCTCTGGGCACACTAATAGCACCAAGACTTATTAAAGCAAAATCACTTACAATCCATGCATATCTGTTGTCAGATAGCAATAACACCTTAGTTCCCTTTTTCACCCCTTTTTCCATAAAAGCTTTTGACAAAATCAATACATCTTCAAAAAGCTTCTGATAGGTTATTTCTACTTTTTTCTCCCCTATCCTGTAAATAAAAGCTGTCTTACTTTTATTTTTTTCATAAGAATATAGAAATACCTGAAAAATATTTGAATAATTCATAAACTACACCATTTGTTTTTTTCTATTAGTTAACTTATCAAAACAAAATAATCAACAAAAATCATATAACTTGCTTAAGATTATTAAAAAAAAACATTTGTAATAAAATTCAAACAGTAATATAAGAAGTTATGAGCAAAAAAAATGCTTGAACTTGTTCTTGACTTTCGTAAGAGATGCCATAATCTGCATTGACAATATTGGCAAAATCTCAATATGGAATAAGGCAGTCGAAAGATAGAATTTATACCTGGTAGTAATATTGAAAACATCTTTGCCAACCCTGTACAGATTGATCAGATTTTGCTCAATTTTTGCACAAATGCAAGAGATGCGATAGAATGTGATGGAAAGATAATCATTTCTACCGAATGCTTGGCTTCAAAGACAATGGAAAAGGGATTGAAAAAAAAACATAAAAAAGATTTTTGAACCATTTTTTACTACCAAAAAGGGAGGCAAAGGTTACAGGCTTTGGCGTTGCATCCGGGCATGCAAAAGATGTTGCTTATCAATATGGAAATCTCAATGAAAGCACAAATTTTATTCAAAAGCCATTTAATTTAAAAATTCTAAAAGATAAAATAGCTGAAATACTTATAAATAAATAAAAAAAGCGACCAGAGGCCGCTCATGGTGTCACATTTAGTTTATCTATAATTTTACTGTATATCTTTTCTGCTTCCTCATCCCCCCAGCAAAGAGGTTTGCCATTAAGTGTGACATAAGGCAGGGGGAGTCTATTTTCAACAATAGTATTAACATCATCGATATAATCCAACACTTCCGGTGAAGAGATATCCACATAGTGAATATCAAAATTATTCACACCAAGCTTTTTGGATAAAAGTGCATCCAATTCATTTGCAAGTTCAAAGTATGGGTCGGTCTTAATCCCGCAACCTGCAGGAAAATATGAAGGGCTTCAACCTGATACAAAGTCCATACTCGTACCGAAAAGTCTTATCTTGTTTTTTTCTTCCATTTTGTCCCTCCTTGCTTATTTTTCCTTGGGATTATACTCATCGGTTTCAAGATGCATAGTAGGATAATCGCCGCTGAAACAAGCATCGCAATAACTCATCCCCTCAACGCAACTGCAAAGCCCCTGCAGACTGAGATAACCAAGACTGTCTGCAGTTATATATTTTCTAATTTCGTCCAGGTCGTGTGTTGAGGCAATTAGCTCTTTTCTTGTAGGTGTGTCTATACCATAAAAACAAGGGAATTTTGTCGGCGGAGAAGACACTCTAAAATGCACCTCTTTTGCTCCGGCCTCTCTTAACATTTTTACAATCTTTCTGCTGGTTGTCCCTCTAACTATTGAATCATCAACAACCACTACCCTTTTTCCGTTTATAACTGACTTTACCGGATTTAATTTAATTTTTACCCCAAAATGTCTGATAGACTGAGCAGGCTCTATAAATGTCCTGCCTACATAATGATTTCTAATAAGGCCAAGCTCAAAAGGAATTCCGCTTTTTTCAGAATAACCTAAAGTGGCAACAATCCCTGAGTCCGGGACAGGGACAACAATATCTGCGTCAATAGGATTTTCCTCCGCAAGCTTTGCACCCATTTTTTTTCTGATATCATAAACATACTGACTGAATATCATAGAATCAGGTCTGGCAAAATAAATAAATTCAAAAATACATGGTTTTGGAACAATTTCCTCAAAAGGTTTAAGACTCTTGATTCCATCTTCACCTATTATTATCATTTCCCCTGGCTCTATCTCACGGATAAACTCTGCCTCTATCAAATCAAGTGCACAGGTTTCACTTACCAAAACATAGCCAGTTCTTTTTTTGCCAAGAATTAGAGGCCTTATTCCAAGAGGGTCTCTTATGCCAATCATATGGTTTTTGGTCATAAAAATTATCGAATAGGCACCTTTTAGCTGTTTAAGAGAATCAATTATGGCATCTTCAAGGGTCTTCATTTCACTTTTTGCAATCAGGTGAATTATTATTTCACTGTCTGAGGTAGAAGTAAAAATAGCACCATTCTTTACAAGCCTTTCTCTTATCTTATAAGCATTTACAATATTTCCATTATGTGCAAGTGCCACCTGCCCTTTATTAATCTCAGCTACAATGGGCTGGGTGTTTTTAAGAAGATTGGCACCGGAAGTGGAATATCTGTTATGCCCTATTGCCACATCACCCTGAAGTTTCATCAACTTATCTTCAGAAAAAATATCATTTACAAGGCCAAGCCCTTTTTCGGCATGAATTTGCCCATGTTTTAGGGCAGCAATACCTGCTCCTTCCTGACCTCTATGCTGAAGAGCGTATAGGCAAAGATAAACAAGGTTTGCCGCCTCGCTATCTCCGTAGACGCCGGCCACACCACATTCTTCTTTAAATTTATCAAAAATCATTGCATCTTACCTTTTATAGCATTTTCATAAATATACTTGGCAGCAAGAATATTTACATCTATTATCTTTCGGCCTTTATTCCTAATGGAAATAAAATTACCAACCGTTTTTCCTGCAATCATGTAAAAAAGCCCATATTTCTTAAGAAGTTCTTCTACTTTCTCAAGATTAAGAGAGCTTACCTCAATGATTGCCCTTGCCTGACTTTCAGAAAATAGCAAAAAGTCATCTCTCACATCCTCATTGAAACTAACCTCACAACCTATTTCATTCTCAAAAGTCATCTCAGCCAGTGCGACGGCAAAGCCACCTTCGGAGATATCGTGAGCAGAATTTAGCAATTTCCTTCCGGAAGCATCAACCATAAAATCTATAAGTTTTTTCTCAGCATCGAGTTCTACTTCCGGAGCATCACCTGCTACCAAATTATGACAAACTTTCAGGTATTCGCTTGCGCCAATTTCATATTTATCCTTGCCAACCACAATAATGTGGCTATTGAAACTTTTAAAAGAAGATTTCAGCGTATTTTTCACATCATCAATAGCACCTACCATTACAATTGTTGGGGTAGGATATACACCTTTACCTTCTGTTTCATTGTAAAAACTTACGTTTCCGCTTACCACAGGTGTATCAAGGGCAAGACAGGCTTCCTTCATACCTTCAAGAGCTTCTACAAATTGCCACATTATCTCAGGCTTTTCAGGATTACCAAAATTAAGACAATTTGTAATGGCAAGCGGTTTTGCACCGCTCATTGCAACATTTCTTGCAGCCTCTACAACTGCAAGGCTTCCACCTTTCTTAGGATTTACATAACAATATCTTGGATTGCAATCGCTTGAAAGCGCTATCCCTTTTCTTGATTCCTTGATTCTGATTACTGCTGCATCCGAGCCTGGTATCACAACAGTATTTGTTCTGACCATATAATCGTATTGTTCAAAAACCCACCTTTTGGAAGCAATGTTTTGACTATTTAGAAGGTTGAAAAGGCAGGTGTTAAGATCATCAATCTTTTTCAGCTTTAACGGAGAAAAGCTTCTTAAATCTTCAATATATTCAGGTTTTTTATATGGTCTGTCGTAAACAGGGGCATTGTTTGAAAGAGGATCAGCAGGTAAAAAGGCCACTTCCTCGCCATTCCAGAATAATCTTACAAAGCCATCGTCTGTAACCTCACCAATTATTGCAACATCAAGATCCCACTTTTTAAAAATTTCGATTACTTTTTCTTCAAACCCTTTTTTGGCAACCATCAGCATTCTTTCTTGAGACTCAGAAAGCATTATTTCGTAAGGTGTCATCCCCTTTTCCCTTACAGGGACTTTGTCAAGGTAAAGCTTTACCCCTGAGCCCGATTTGGATGCCATTTCAAAAGATGAGCTTGTAAGCCCTGCTGCACCCATATCTTGAATGCCGATTATATACTCGTTTTTCATAAGCTCAAGACACGCTTCAAGAAGGAGCTTTTCTTTAAATGGGTCGCCAATCTGTACGTTTGGCCTTTTGCTTTCAGAATCGGCACTAAATTCTTCACTTGCCATCGTGGCACCGTGGATACCATCTCGTCCCGTCTTAGCACCCACATAAATTATCGGATTGCCCACCCCTTCAGCCTTTGCCAGAAATATTTTATCTTTCTTCACAATACCCAATGCAAAGGCATTTACCAGAGGATTTTTTTGATAACATTCGTCAAAGAAAACTTCTCCACCTACCGTAGGCACCCCAAAACAGTTTCCATAACCAGCAATACCGGCAACAACGCCATCCATGATTTTTATTGTTTCGTCATTATCCAGTGTCCCAAACCTGAGAGAGTTCATTGCTGCAACAGGCCTTGCGCCCATGGTAAACACATCTCTTAAGATTCCTCCAACACCCGTAGCGGCACCCTGATACGGCTCTATGTAAGAAGGGTGGTTGTGGCTTTCTACCTTGAAGCAGGCACAGATATCACCATCAATTTCAATAATCCCTGCATTCTCTCCCGGCCCCTGAACAACACATTTTCCTTGGGTAGGAAGCTTTTTGAGGTGAATTTTACTGCTTTTATAACTACAATGCTCGCTCCACATCGAAGAAATAATTCCGATTTCTATATAATTTGGATTCCTGCCAAGAATTTTTTTGGCAAGTTCATATTCCTCAGTTTTCAGTCCCATCTCTTTTGCAATTTTTTCATCAACATCTGGGTAATTAAAAGAATTATATACGCTCATATTCCACCTTTAAGATACTTCTTGACGGAGTTGAATATATGAAATCCATCCATATTGCCCAAAATCTCCTCTGCACACCTTTCAGGATGGGGCATCATTCCAAGTACATTCCCTTTTTTATTGACAATTCCGGCAATATTATCCACAGAGCCGTTTGGATTTGCATCATCGAAAGTCTCCCCGGTTTCGCTGCAATATCTGAAAACTACCTGTTCGTTTTCAATCAGTTCATTAAGACCTTTCTCATCTATAAAATAATTACCGTCCATATGGGCAATGGGTATTTTAATAATCTCTCCCGGCGTATAAAATCTTGTAAAAGGTGTGTTTACATTGCTCACAACAAGATTTACGTTTTTACATATAAATTTAAGATCCCTGTTTCTTAAAAGTGCTCCCGGCAATAACCTGGTTTCAGTAAGCACCTGGAAACCGTTGCAAATACCAAGCACAAGGCCACCTTTCTCTGCAAACTCAACCACAGAATCAATAATCTCTGAATGACTTGCAATAGCCCCGCATCTTAAATAATCTCCATAAGAAAATCCACCCGGCAATACTATAAAATCAACCCCTTTTAAATCTCTCTCTTTGTGCCACAAAAATACAGTGTCCACTTCCAAAACATGCTTCAAAACGTGATAGCAGTCATGGTCACAATTTGAACCGGGAAAAACAACTACCCCTGCTTTCATAATTATTCACCTACTTCAATGCTGTATTCTTCAATAATTGGGTTTGCAAGCATCTTTTTTGAGATTTCATCAATCTTTTCATTAAGGTTTTCTGTCTTGGAAACCTCAAGCTCAAAGATTTTTCCAACCCTAACGCTATCAATAAAATCATAGCCGTTTCTCTTTGCTGACTGCAATATAGCTTCACCCTGAGGGTCCAATACCGTCTCTTTAAGTTTAACATAAACCTTTATTTTCATCTGCATACCTCGAGTTTTTCTTAAAACTTAGCACAAAATAAGGAAAGTGTCATTGATTTTTTGCTCCAAATTCAATCAATAAGGTTTAGGAACAAAATTATTAAAAATTACTAAACGACCTTGCCTGAAACTTTGTTTAGAATAAAGTTCCAACCATTTTTAATATGTTTTTCGACCAATTTTTCTACTCTGTCTGCATCCCTCTCTTCAAAGGCCTCAATAATCTCTTTATGTTCTTCAATAACTTTAGAAATCCTCCCTGTCTCAGTAAAAGAATATGCGGTAGCTCGTTTAAACTGTCTGAGCAGGCTCTCAAGAAACCTTACCAGTCTTGAATTATTGCATTTGCTTATAAATAGATTGTGAAACTCTGAATTAAGCTTGATAAGATTGGCAACATTTCGTGTCAATGAATATTTTTCCATTTTGTCATTAATATCTTTCAATTTGGCAATATCTTCAAAACTAAGATTTTTTATTGCAAGCTTTGCAGCAAGAGACTCAAGCTTCATCTTCAAAACAAATATGTCATCCACATCCTTGTCCGTTACTACCGAAACTACTGCCCCGCGCCTTGGAAAAATTTCCACAAAGCCTTCCATTTCAAGCAGTCTCAGTGCCTCTCTTATGGGAGTCCTGCTTATGCCAAGCATTTCTGAAAGCTTTGGCTCTGTGAGCCTGTCACCTGCTTTCAAAGTACCATTTAGAATATATCCTCTAATTGTTTCAGCAATCTTTTCACTCAATGTTGTATTGTCGATAGATATGTCTTTCATAAGCCATTATCCTCTTTATTTATGAATTTTCTTAAATATCTCCAGCTGCTGTTGATGTGCTCTCTGACAGTGTTTTCAGCCAGTACTGAATCTTTTTTCTCAAAAGCTTCAATAATTTTTAAATGTTCGACATAGGCATCTCTTGACCTGTCCGCCTTAGCCACAAGAATACCTTTAAATCTTTGAAAATTCTTTGATAAACCTTCGAGTATTTCAATCAACTTATTATTTTTACTGGCAAGAATAAAAACATTATGAAAATCAACATTATATGACAAATACTCTTCCACTATATTTTTACTGCTATTTGACAAACTGAAAAATTTTTCATTTATTTTTTTTAGCTTTTCAATCTCCTCCGTCCCCATATTCAATGTTGCCTGACTTGCCGCAAGTCCCTCAAGATTAGCTTTGATTGCATAAAGATCGTCCAAATCTTTCAAGGTTATTCTTTTGACAACAGCTCCACGTCGTGGAACAATCTCAATAAAACCTTCACTTTCAAGCTGCCTTAACGCTTCCCTGATTGGAGTCCTGCTTATTCCAAGAGTCTCAGCGAGTTTAGGCTCTACAAGTCTCTCTCCATCAGTATAAACACCTTTAATTATATCTGACCTGATTCTGTCAGCTATTATTTCCCTTAAAGGCTTTGCATCATAATAGTAAATTTCCTGTGCCACATCAAAATCCTTGTCATGTTTAGTAAAATTGTATTCTGTATACAGTATGCAAATATACTATAACATTATTTTATCGTCAATAGATTTTTTTCTTTTAAATTAGGAATTTAAATTAAACACAATCTATACAACAACAAATAAGTTACATAAAAATAACTGTTATTGTTTTTTTTAATTTCACTTGAAGTTTAATTTTCACCATTTTTTAAGAAACTGTAAAGGTGATAAGCACAGTCAGGACCAACAAGTTTTTTTACCATCGAAGTCTTTAATTTAACTTTCTTTTTGAGAATCAATTCTTTGTATTTGTATTTTTTGGCAATAAGTTGCGCTTTGTCAGACAATTCTTTTTCCATATTTATTTACTCAGCTCATAAAAAATAATAGCAGCACTTTGAGAAGCGTTTAGAGAATCGATTTCAGATTTCATTGGTATCTTGAATATCACATCAGCTCTCTTTAGCACATTTGGACGCACCCCTTTGCCTTCAGAGCCGATAACAATTGCTTTTTTACCATCATTTTTTATTTGATAAATATCTACATTCGTGTTCACATCGGCAGCATACACAAAAAAACCTATTTTTTTCAGTTCATCAAGAGTTTTGGCTATATTTGTAACCTCAATAATCTTTGAATATATCAAGCTGCCGGCACTTGTCTTAAAAACAGTGGGTGTAATTTTGCACTGGTTATCCTTTGCAATTATAAAATATCTTACGCCAAAACAGTGGCCTGCTCTTAAAATTGCTCCGAAATTATGGGGATCCTGTATATGATCCAAGACTCCGATGCAAGATTCATTCCTCAAACTTTCCAAAACATCATAAAAGTCATATACCAAAAAATCGATATCAGCAACAACACCTTGATTTTTTTCGGGAAACTTAACATCAAACTCATCCTTTTTCATTACATTGACTTTAACTTTTCCAAGATTTATTTCTCGTATATTTGATGTACCTTCCCTGATTATTATTTCATTTATTTTTATTTTTGCCTTTAACGCTTCAATTAAAGCATTTTTTCCATATATCAGCATATTATCCTCTTTAATTTAACAATAATTTACAATATTAATCTTTACAAAAAAATATTTTTAACTATAAGCTTTTTTCCATGTTAATATTAGAGCATATATCAAAAGGTTTCAACAACGGAATTAAAATCAGCAAAAAAATTGTGATATTTACATTCCCTTTTTACATAGCCGTTGATCTTCTTAAGCAACTTGAAATACTTGATAAAATAGGTTCTTTTTTTTCACCGGTGATGAAACTAATCGGACTTCCGGGCGAAGCATCCATTGCAATTATCTCCGGTATGACGCTTAATCTATATGCTGCCATTGCGGCAATAGGCCCGCTTGATTTAAATGCAAAGCAGATTACAATTATGGGATTATTTTTAGGGATTGCTCACAATCTCATCATTGAAACCGTAATACTTACAAGAACAGGGATAAAGGCTTTACCTGTATTGTCAGTTAGATTCTTGATGGCCTTTTTTGCTGCATTTATAGTAAACGTGTTATGGATATAAATTTAATTGAGCCGTTAAAAAATGCTTTTATGTTGTGTCTGAAACTTACACTTATAATTGTAACATTAATGGTGATTTACGAATTCTACGAAAACTCAAGGCTATATAAATTATCTCAAAAAGTACTGAACAAACCGTTTTACAAACTTGGAATAGACTCAAATGCTTCGATAACAATGGTTGTGGGATTAGTATTGGGGATAGCATACGGAGCTGGCATTTTGATAAAAAACGCCATATCCGGAAATATGACTCAAAAAGAGATAGTCCTGACTTCATTATTTTTAAGTGTATGTCATGCAGTATTTGAAGACACACTACTTTTCGTAGCTGTTGGTGCAAACGGTTTCATAATTATTGGTATGCGGATTATATTGGCATTTTTAATGATTATTGTACTTAATTACTATTATTTAAAGAACAGATAGTAAACATAACCTGTATTTTTAAAAAATAATCCTCATTTCTCTTGATAAATTAAGGTTTTAGTGCTAAAAATCACCCTCAAATAAAATTTTAAGAGGGTAAAATGGAGTATAAAGACACCTTAAATCTGCCTAAGACCGATTTTCCTATGAAAGCAAACCTTAGCAACAGTGAGCCCGAAAGGATTAAAAAGTGGGAAAACGATAAACTTTACCAAAAAATCGTCGAATCAAGAGATAAAAATAAAAAATACATACTTCACGACGGCCCCCCTTACGCAAACGGCCACATACATATTGGTCACGCACTGAATAAAATTTTGAAAGATTTTATTATTAAAGTAAAAACACTCCAAGGTTACTACACCCCTTATGTGCCTGGCTGGGATTGTCATGGTTTACCGATTGAGCATCAGGTAGATAAAATGCTCGGCAAAAAGAAATATGAAATGGAAAAATCCCAGATAAGGAAAGAGTGCAGAAAATACGCTGAAAAATTTATTGATATACAAAGGGACGAATTCAAAAGGCTCGGAGTCCTTGGTGACTGGGAAAATCCTTATATCACAATGGATTATGTATATGAAGCTGTTACACTAAAAGAATTATATAAGTTTTTTAAGAATAAAGGGGTCTATAAAGGACTAAAGCCTGTTTATTGGTGTACAAGTTGCGTGACTGCGTTGGCTGAAGCTGAAGTAGAGTACGACAATCATACATCAAACTCAATCTACGTAAAATTTCCTGTAAGAACAAATACTGCAAAAGAGTTAGGTATACCCGAAAACACAAGTGTAGTAATATGGACAACTACACCATGGACATTGCCTGCAAACCTGGGGCTTGCATTTAATCCGGAGTACAAATACTCGCTTATAAAGATTAACGATACAGAAAATAAAAATCTCTCAAAAGGAGAACATATAATAGTTGCAAACGAACTGCTTGAAAAATTAACAGAAATTTTCAGCATCAGCTCTTACGAAAAAGTTAAAAGCTTTAGCGGCTCTGATTTCGAAAGAAAAACCGCCAAACACCCGTTTTATGACAGAGATTCATTAATGATACTTGGTGACCATGTAACTCTTGAACAGGGTACAGGAATTGTTCACACTGCACCTGGTCATGGTCAGGAAGACTACGAAGTAGGCTTGAAATATGGTTTGGAAATCTTAAACCCTGTTGATGACAATGGTTTTTTCAAAAAAGATACAGAGATATTTGCCGGAGAACATATAGTAAAAGCAAATGATAAAATAATTGCTTATATGGATGAAAATGGTACCCTTTTAAACTCTGGAAAAGTTGACCACTCTTACCCTCACTGTTGGAGATGTAAAAATCCAGTTGTTTTCAGAGCTACGCCACAATGGTTTATTTCGATGGAACAAAATAATTTAAGAGACAAGACTTTGGAAGAGATTAAAAAGATTAAATGGATTCCAGCCTGGGGTGAAAACAGAATTACGGCTATGATTGAAAATAGACCTGACTGGTGTATTTCAAGACAAAGAACATGGGGTGTACCGATAGCGGTATTTTTGTGTCAGGAGTGTGGCGAAATTATTATCAATGATGAAATAATGGATAAAGTTTACAATGCATTTCTAAAGCAAGGTGCAGACGCATGGTTTGACCATGACAATGAATACTTCTTGGGTAAAGACTTTAAATGCCCACACTGTGACTCAGAAAAAATAAGAAAAGAAACTGATATTTTGGATGTTTGGTTTGACTCTGGCGTCAGTCACGCTGCGGTATGTGAAACAAGAGAAGAGTTGGGCTGGCCTGCCAATATGTATCTTGAAGGAAGTGATCAGCACAGAGGATGGTTTCACAGCACCATTTTAGAAAGTGTCGGGACACGAGGAAAAGCACCATATTCAGAAGTACTAACCCATGGTTTTGTGGTTGATGGTAGCGGTAAAAAAATGTCAAAATCGCTTGGAAACGTTGTCACACCTGAGGAAATAATCAAGAAATATGGTGCGGAAATTTTGAGACTTTGGGTAGCTGCAGAAGATTATACTGAAGACGTCAGGATATCTCAAAACATTATCACAAGACTTGTAGAATCATATAGAAAAATTAGAAACTCTTCAAAGTATATCCTTGGCAATATTTCTGACTTTAATCCTGATACCGATATGGTAGATTTTGAAAACTTGCTTGATATAGACAAATATATGTTAATGAAATGGCAAAAAGTTAAGAGTAAAGTATATGAAGCCTTTGATAAATACCAGTTCCATATTTTTTATCATACGCTTAACAACTTTTGCATTAATGACTTATCTGCGTTTTATCACGATATAATTAAAGACAGACTATACTGTTATAAAAAAGATTCAAATTTTAGAAGGTCTGCTCAAACAGTAAACTTTGTCATACTGAAAGAGCTTTGCGTGCTAATGTCACCTATTCTTTCTTTTACTGCCGATGAAGTCTGGGAATATTTGCCGGAATTTAAAGGTAAATCAAGGTATGTTTTTACTGAACATTTTGCTCCCGTAGATGAATCAATATTTGATGATAAACTTTATAAAAAATGGGAAACAATTTACGAAATAAAAAAAGATGTAAATAAAGCTCTCGAACTAAAAAGAGTTGAAAAGGTTATTGGCCATCCACTTGATGCCAAAGTAACAATTGGAGCAAGTGATGATATACTCTCTATTCTTAAAGCTGATGAGGGGATAGAAAAGATATTCATTGTTTCAGAAGTTGTGTTGAAGAAATTTGAAGAGGTTGAAGAGGGATTTATCCCTGAAAACAGAAAACTTAAAATTGCTGTAGAGGCATCAAATAATGAAAAATGCGAAAGATGCTGGATAAAATCTGAAACTGTTGGTAAGTTTGAAGACCACAAGACTATCTGTGAGAGATGCTATAACGAAATTTCTTAAATTTTTTAGGGGCTTTGCGCCCCTTTTTTTATAATCTGAAGGAGTAATTATGAAAAAATATCTTCCTATAATTTTTATCTTGGTGTTAATTGATCAAGTAACAAAATTTTACATAAAACACGTTTTTGATCTATATGAAACAAAAGAGATAATACCGGGTTTTTTCAATCTTACTTTTGTGCTAAACCCCGGGGCTGCATTCGGTTTTCTTGCAAAATTAAATGAGTCGTTCAGGCAGATATTTTTCATTATAGTAACAACTATTGCTATAATTATAGTTATCTACCTTATGTATAAAGAAATGCAACATAAACTCAGGGCATTTTCATATGCTTTAATCCTCTCAGGTGCTATTGGCAACTTTATTGACAGGATTTATCTTGGAAGTGTTGTTGACTTTCTGGACTTTTATATAAAAAATTATCACTGGCCTGCTTTTAACATAGCTGATTCCTGCATCACCGTCGGGATAATTTTGTTAATATTAGATATGATAATAAATAAAAAGGGGGCACAAGATGCTAATCAAACCTAAAAGAGCTCTAATAAGCCTGTCGGACAAAACGGGTATTGTAGAGTTTGCAAGCAAGCTTAATAAGTTAGGAGTTGAAATTATTTCGACAGGAGGAACAGCCAAGCTGTTAAAGGAGTATAAAATCAACATAGTGGAAATTTCTGAATTCACCGGATTTCCGGAAATCCTTGACGGCAGAGTTAAAACTTTAAACCCTAAAGTACATGCCGGAATTTTGAACATAAGAGATAATGAAGCCCATCAAAAGACTATGAAAGAACTCGGGCTTGTTGATATTGATATGGTGGTTGTAAACCTTTACCCTTTTGAAAAAACCATTTCCAATAAAGATGTAAAGCTTGATGAAGCAATTGAGAATATAGACATTGGCGGCCCTACAATGATAAGAAGTGCTGCCAAAAATTTTAAATTTGTTTCTGTTATAGTTGATAATAATGATTTTGGAAAAATAGAAAAAGAGCTTGAGGAAAAAGGTGGCATAACTTATGAAACAAGAATAGACCTTGCAAGGAAGGCTTTTACTCATACTGCAGTTTATGACAGTATTATCTCAAACTATTTCAATCAAATACTCAACATCAAATTTCCGGAAGAAATAGCAATAGCTGCCAGAAAAAAACAGGGTATGAGATATGGAGAAAATCCTCATCAGGAAGCAGCATTTTATACTCAGCCAAATATCAAAGAACCAAGTGTTTCCACAGGCAAACAGTTGCAAGGGAAAGAACTGTCATTTAATAACATCATAGATATAAACGCTGCGGTAGAAATTGTTAAAGAATTTAAAGAACCCGTGGTAACAATAATAAAGCACACAAATCCTTGTGGGACAGCCATTGGGGAAAACAATCTGGATGCATACTTAAAGGCGCTTGAATGCGACCCCGTAAGTGCATTTGGGGGTATAGTTGGAACAAACAGGGAAATTGGAAAAGAATTGGCTGAAAAACTGGCAGAAATTTTCCTGGAAGTGGTAATTGCGCCAAAATTCGATAATGAAGCACTTGAAATATTGTCTGCCAAAAAAAATCTAAGACTCATTGAGATAGAAAATCTTGACAATTTTATCAGAGATGAAGAGCTTGATATTAAAAAAGTTACTGGCGGAATGCTTCTTGCTGACCGCGACCTGCATGTATTTGAAGACGTCAGAACACTTGAAGTACCTACAAAAAGAAAACCCACTGAAGATGAATATAAGGCTCTAAATTTTGCATGGAAAGTTGCAAAACACGTAAAATCAAATGCAATAGTTTATGCTAAAAATGACAGAACAATTGGTGTTGGTGCTGGCCAGATGAGTCGTGTGGATTCATCAAAAATTGCCGCAGACAAAGCAAGAAGCCCTCTTAAGGGGTGTGTAATGGCAAGTGATGCATTCTTCCCTTTCAGAGACAGTGTTGATGAGGCAGCTTCAAGAGGCATAACTGCTATTATTCAGCCTGGTGGTTCAATCAGAGATAAAGAGGTGATTCAGGCCTGTGACGAGCACAACATAGCAATGGTTTTTACAGGCATAAGGCATTTTAAACATTAATAAAGGGGAAATATATGAATATATTACTCATAGGCTCAGGCGGAAGGGAACATGCAATAGCATGGAAGCTTGCTCAAAACGAGAGTATCCAGACAATTTTCTGTGCTCCTGGAAATGGCGGGACCAAACACGAAATAAAGTGCAAAAATACTGAAATTAAACCTGATGACTTTGATGCACTCATCAAATTTGCAAAAGAAAACAATATCTACATGACTGTTGTTGGCCCAGAAGACCCTCTTGCACTTGGAATTGTTGACAGATTTGAAAATGAAGGCCTTAAAATATTTGGTCCACGCAAAGATGCGGCAAAAATAGAGGCAAGCAAAGCGTTTTGCAAGGAGATTATGGTAGCAGCAGGTATCCCAACAGCTTTTTACAGTGAATTTACTGATTTTGAAGAAGCTAAAAAATATGTTTTAGAAAAAGGGGCTCCTATTGTCGTAAAAGCTGATGGCCTGGCTGCTGGTAAAGGGGTAACTGTAGCCTCAACTATTGATGAATCAATAAAAGCTCTTGAAGAAATTTTTATTGATAAAGTATTTGGAGATGCTGGCAACAGGGTTGTCATTGAAGAATTTTTAAAAGGTGAAGAGGCTTCATTTTTGGCTTTTACTGATGGAAAAACTGTTATTCCAATGGTTTCAAGCCAGGATCACAAACCTGTTTTTGACGATGACAAAGGACCAAATACCGGCGGAATGGGGGCATATTCACCTGCACCAATTATGACGGAAAAACTTTATAATTTTGCCCTAAACAAGATTGCATACCCTCTGGTAAAAGAACTCAAAAAACGAAATATCACATATAAAGGGATTATATATGCAGGACTTATGATTGATGGTGACAATGTAAAGGTTTTGGAATTTAATTGCAGGTTTGGAGACCCTGAGACTCAGCCAATTTTGATGAGACTTGAGTCAGACCTTCTTGAAATATTTGACGCCTGCATAAATCAAACATTGGATAAGGTTAATATAAAATGGTATAATGAGCCGACAGTATGTGTCGTAATAGCTTCCGGCGGATATCCCAAAAGTTATAAAAAAGGATATGAAATTACTGGAATTACTGAAGCAGAGAAGCTCGGCAATGTAAAAGTATTTCATGCCGGGACCAAATTTGAAGGTGATAAACTTGTCACTAATGGCGGAAGAGTTTTGGCGGTAACTGCAAGAGGGGAAGAATTAAAGAGTACCATCAAGCTTGCCTACTCTTCAGTGGAAAAAATATATTTCAAAGATATGCACTTTAGAAAAGATATAGCACAAAAGGCATTAAGGAGGCTTTAAATGGCAAAAGTAGGAATTATAATGGGCAGCAAATCTGACTTTGGTATTGCTGAAAATGTAATAACTGTTTTGGAGGAATTTGGTGTAGATTACGAAGTAATTGTATCAAGTGCACACAGGACACCGGAGAGAACTTCTGAATGGGCAAGAAATGCCGAAAAAAATGGCATAGAAGCAATAATTGCAATTGCAGGAGCTGCAGCACATTTGGCAGGTGTGGTGGCAAGTGAATCCAATCTTCCAACAATAGCAGTACCGGTTGCAGCCACTTCACTGGCTGGATTCGACGCCCTTTTATCAATGGTGCAGATGCCAGGCGGAATCCCTGTTGCAACAATGGCTATCGGCAACGCAGGCGCAAAAAATGCCGGCATTTTTGCATGTCAGATTCTGGCTGTAAAATATCCTGAAATAAATGAAAGACTAAAAAAATACAGACAATCAATCAAGGATAAAGTTTATAGGGATAACGAAGAAGTTCAGGAAATTCTTAAAAATAAGAGGCAATAATCTTTGCTAATATTAAAATCAAACAAAGAAAATTTTATAAATATTTTTTCACAGGCTCATAAAAAAAATGAGCCTGTCATTTTTCCTACCGACACAATCTATGGAATCGGTGCTTTTTTTAACGATGAAAAGGCCAACAATAAAATATTTGAACTTAAAAATAGGGACTACTCAAAACCTTTCCCCGTTTTAATTTCAAATATCAATCAATTGTCATATTTAAAGGCTGATTTATCTGATGCCCAGTTAAAAGTTTTGAATAAATTCTGGCCAGGAAAATTTACTTTTATCTTGAATACAAATTTAAACTATAAATATTGTGTTTTGGAAGCAAAAATAGCCGTAAGATTGGTTTCAAACTTACCGGTAGCAGATATGATAGATTATTTTGATAAACCAGTAACTGCTACAAGTGCTAACTTTTCAGGTCAGGAATACGACCCATCAATTAAGAATATAATTAAAAATTTTTCCAATAAGGTAAATTATTATATTTATCAGGGCACAGATAATAAAAATCCATCCAGTATTATAGATTTGACAATTCCAGGCTATAGGATTATAAGAAATTCCCATAATATCAAATTAGAAGATTTATAAAAATTAAATGGGACTGCTTATGAGTAAAATACTTTATTTCGCTTTTCTAACACTATCATTAATGCCTTTTGTAAAGTCGCATCATGCGTTGTTATTGGGTCTTATTTTAGGTATCTTTTTTGAAAATCCATTCCCCAAACAGTCAGCAAAAATTAGCAAACAGCTGCTTAAACTTGCTGTTGTAGGGCTTGGATTTGGAGTGCCACTTTATAAAGTCGTTGAAGTGGGTAAAAATTCTATTCTCTTCACTTTTTTAGGTATAATTTTTGTTATTTTTACAGGCTATATATTAGGCAAATATATAAAAATAGAGCCTAATGCAAACAAATTGATAAGTTTCGGTACAGCAATCTGCGGAGGAAGTGCAATTGCTGCATTAAGTCCTGTTATTAATGCTGATGAAAAAGATATTGCAGTATCACTTGGTGTGGTATTCAGTCTAAATGCCTTAGGACTTTTAATATTTCCGTTTTTTGGCCACCTTTTGGAAATGAGTCAACATGCTTTTGGAGTATGGGCTGCTCTGGCAATTCATGATACAAGTAGTGTTGTCGGAGCAACATCGGTTTACGGCAATGAAGCGCTTATGGTAGGCACAACAGTAAAACTAAGCAGAGCGTTATGGATTGCTCCTTTTGTAATATTCTTCAGTATTAAAAACAGAAAAGGTGGCAAAATAAATCTTCCATATTTTATACTGTTTTTTATCTTAGCTGCTTTTATCAATTCCTACTTTAAATCTTTTTCAGATGTTTGGCATATTATTTACTTAACAGCCAAACAGATGTTGGTGGTGACACTTTTTTTAATAGGGACAGGCATCTCCCGAGAAACTTTAAAAAAGGTAGGACTAAAGCCGATAATTTTCGGAATAGCCCTATGGATTATTGTAGGTATTTCAAGTTATTTTGCAGTAACCGTATTTAATTTCATTTAGCATTTATAATTTGCAGGAATGTAGTCGCAAAATGGCTCTTCAGCCATATATGACCCTGTAACAGCATATGCCCTGGCTCTACACCCGCCACACACACCTAAGTGTTTGCATACACCGCACTTGCCTTCATAATCTTTAAAACTTCTCAAATCATTAAATAGTTTTGAGCTTTCCCATATATCTTTCAGGCTTTGTTCAAACACATTACCGGCCGGCATTGGAAAATATGAACAAGGCAACACATCCCCATCAGAGTTTACAAAGCAGATAGACTGGGCAGCAATACAGCCTTTTCCGCCACCGGTAGAAAATGTCAAGCTCCTTCTCGTTTTGTCAGTCCCATCCTCTTTGCTTCTTTCATGCCAGATTCTATAATATTGAGGTGCACAGGTTGGTCTGACAAGAATCTCCTCTTCACCTTTTTCCATTTCATAGTGCCAATTTAAAATATCCTCATAATCCTCTTTACTAACAAGCTCTTTCATTATTTCTTCCCCTCTTCCGGTCGGCACAATCAAAAACATATACCAGGCAGTAGCACCAAGCTTCTTTGCAAGTTTATACGTATTTTGGATATCATGCTGATTTCTCTTTGTAAAAGATGAGTTTATAATAAATTTTATACCGTGCTTATTAAAATATTCAGAAGCCTTCAACACACCTTCAAATGCACCTTTTTGCCCTCTAAAATCATCATGAATTTCAGCCGTTGACCCATCAAGACTCAAAGAAACTATTTTGATTCCGCTACTCTTAATTTTTTCGCAAACTTCATCATTTACCAGCACACCATTTGTAGCCATGCACATTCTAAAACCTTTATCAGTTCCATATTTGGCAATATCAAATACGTCCTTTCTCAAAAGTGGTTCGCCCCCGGAAAGCACTATAACAGGGGATGCAAAAGTGGAAATATCATCAAGAAGTGCTTTGCACTTTTCTAATGTAAATTTCCCTTCGGCAGAATGTATGTCTGAAGAGGAACGGCAATGCACACAATTTAAATTGCATTTTGCAGTTATTTCCCATGCCATCCATTTTAAAGTCCAATCTTTATTCATTTGATTCTCCATAAAAATTATTTTCTTCTATCAAATCCATAATATTATTGTAGAGATTATAGTTTTTATTCAGTTTGTCAATAGTTTCTCGAAAACCACTTCTTAAATTACTTTGAAAAGTACACTTATTTTCAATATCATATAGATTATTTTTCCTTGCATAAGTTTCAATATATTTTCTATCGCAAAATGCAAAAGGTCTTAAAAAATTGTACTTGCCAAAATACGTTCTTTTTAGAGGCATACTTTCAAGTCTTTTGTGGTAAATTTGATTGTATAAAAAATTTTCTACAAAATCACTTTTATTATGTCCAAGAAGTATGTTGGTAATATTGCTTTTTTCAGCATATTCAAGCAATGCCCTTTTTCTTATTCTGCTGCACAAACTGCAGTTTACGGGGAATTTTATACTATCGTTGATTTCAAGCTCCACTACGCCAGTAGATTCAAGACGTTTGATACCCTCAGCAAAAACAGGGACATGACATGCGATTGTCCTGGCTTTTATTTTCATATCAGATTTATACCTTTTAATGACATCCAGGAGCACCTGGCTATCAAGGCCACCTGAAAATGCTACGATACAATCATCTTTTAAAAAACTATGAATCTTCTCAAATTTTATTACCGCACCGATTATCTTTTCATAAACCTTCATATGTCAAATATCACAAATGCATTCCAATTTCCTTCTTTATTTTTCACAAAAAAATTGTGCTTTGTAACGGCCTTCACTTCAATTTGCAAAATATCATCAGCTAAAATTATTTTCAAAGAAACTTTATATGAGCCATCCTTTTTTTCAACTTTATCAACTTTTAAAATACAGCTTTTTGTATAAAGATAAAAAATAGCCTCATCAAGAATTTCGAAAACCAGCTCTTCAACAGTCTTAAACTGAAAAGAGATTATCCCCACTTCATTTTTGACATCAGGCATTTTGT
This sequence comes from Deferrivibrio sp., assembly GCF_055117995.1. Taxonomy (NCBI): domain Bacteria; kingdom Pseudomonadati; phylum Deferribacterota; class Deferribacteres; order Deferribacterales; family Deferrivibrionaceae; genus Deferrivibrio; species Deferrivibrio sp. The sequence continues at coordinate 131,078 of NZ_JBSQOT010000001.1, forward strand.
CAAAACATATAAAATAAAGTCCTTGAAGACAATTTTCCAAAAGCTCTTTTTCATTGGTTCCAAAAGCCTCAATACCTACATCAGCAGTAGTTGGCACAATCCTATATTTATCAGGCATCAATATATACCTATAAACCCAAGTTTGTAACTAAAATATCCGTCCACATTAAGCCTCTCTAAACCAAAAGAGTCGCTCAACGGAACCTTGCCCATATTATTCAGCGCATTTACAGCTGCATTGTCAAGATCAGGATAACCGCTGCTTGATACAATCTGAATATTGGTAATAGTACCATCTTTCAATATGGAAAATTTTATTCTTACAGTTCCTTCTTCATAATTCATTACTGACCTTGAAGGGTATGTCCATACATTGTATAACCTTCTCTTAAATTTATAAAAATATGAGGCATATTTAAACTTCATAGAATTAAAATTTACATCGTCCTCCCCTTCTCTGGACGTACTTAAATTATAATTTGCCACATCATTGATAATTTCGCCCGGATTAAGTATATTTTTTATAAGAGACTTGTTATCAAGAATGCTTATCTGTTTATCATTTGCATTGTTTTCTTCCCTTTTATTTTGCTCATCTTTAAAAATTTTATCATCTTTTTTTTCTGCAATATCCTTTGATATTTTTTCTTTTATCTCATTTTTATCAATTTTCTTTTCGACATTTTCTTCCTTAACAATTTTATTTTGAGGTTTTTCAGGCAATATATATTTTTCAGCAGGAGAAGATTTTATTTCCTTTTTTGTATCTGAAAAATCATCTTTTTTGACATCAGTCTTTTTTTTCAAATCAATATCTTTATCGCTTAAAATATCAGGCTTGTCTTTTTTTTCACTTTGAGTTTCTTTTTTTTCCTTTTTTATTATATCTACATATGTAGGTTTCTCATTTTTAGGCTCTGCTTTTTCAAAATGAAAAAGATAAAAGAATCCAATATGCACCAAAAACGATAAGATTATAAAAAATATTATTTTTCTGTCTTCCATACAAAGTTTATAATATTCAAAATTTTTATACAAATAAAGGATTTTTAATTTTTTGAAACGTTCAGAAAATAATATTATAAATACTCAATAAAAAAACTTGACATAAATACACTCAAATATTATTATATTGTTAGAATAAAATTTCAGGAGGTGCGATATGGCAATCGTAAGATGGGACCCATTTAAAGACATCATGTCATTGCAGGAAAGAATCAACAAAATATTTGACGAAACTGTTCAAAATGACAGAAAGTCTCAGTATGGTGAATGGTACCCACCAGTAGACATATTTGAAAAAGAGAACGGAATCTCTATTGTAATGGAAATACCAGGTGTATCAGAAAATGATATTGACCTTCAGATTACTGATGGAATACTCACAATCAAAGGCGAGAAAAAACTGCCTTATGAAAAAGACAGCGACAATTTTTACAGACTTGAGAGAAACTTTGGTAAATTTGCAAGATCATTCTCATTGCCAAACACAGTTGATCACAACAAAATTAAAGCAAGTCTCAAGGAAGGGATATTGAAGATTGAAATTGGCAAAAAGGATGAGATAAAGCCAAAAGTAATTAAAGTTGAAAAAGAGGACTAATATAACAAATAAGTGGTGATTCTATGACAAAACAGAACTATTATGAAATACTTGGAATAAACAAAAATGCGACTCAGGATGAAATAAAAAAAGCTTACAGAAAGCTTGCACGCAAGTACCATCCTGACATAAACCCTAACAACAAGGAAGCTGAAGAAAAGTTTAAGTTGGTTTCGGAAGCTTACGCTGTTTTGTCAGACCCAGAAAAAAGAAAGCAGTATGACACATTGGGGCATGATGCCTTTACATCCGGTGGTCAGGGATATGATTTTTCAAACATGAATTTTGAAGATTTGAGAAACTTCAAATCCCATGGTTTTGACATATTCGGAGATATTTTTGATGAGCTTTTTGGAGGCAGAAGAGGTAAAAAACACTCCTCTTCTGCTGCTCAAAATGGTGAAGATATCTACTATACAATAAACATACCTTTCAGGGATGTAATTTACGGCAACACGTATGAACTCAACATAGCAAGAAAAGTCACCTGTAGCAAATGCCTTGGCAAAGGTGGAAGCAAAACAGTTTGCCCTACCTGTAATGGTACGGGGGTTTCAGGGCAAAGGTCAGGATTTATCAATATGATGTCCACATGCAGATCATGCGGTGGTAGCGGAGAAGCTTTTACATCAGTTTGTTCAGGTTGTGGCGGTTCCGGATTTGTTACTGCAAAAGAAAAACTAAAAGTAAAAATCCCTGCCGGGGTAGACAATAATTCAAAAATCAGAATTTCCGGTAAAGGAAACGACGGAAAAAATGGCGGGAAACCTGGAGATTTATATATAATTACAAATGTAAGCCCTCATAAATTGTACAAAAGACAGGGGAATAACCTGTATATAGACGTGGAAGTTGATATGTTTGAGGCATCACTTGGAGAAAAGATAACTATCCCAACCCCTTATGGAGCGGTAAATATAAATATCCCTGCAGGGACACAGCCAAATCAGCAACTTAGAATCAGAGGAAAAGGTGTACCAATAATAAATGGGAGCTCAAAAGGTGACCTTTATGTAAACATAATCGTCAAGGTCCCACAGGTAGCAATCGAACAGGATAGGCAAACACTTAAAGAAATAAAAAAGAGATACAGCATTGCTGACAGAAAACACTTGTTAGAAAAAGGACAATTATAAATCCGGGGTGACTTATGAAAAAAAAACCTTTGTATATGATAAGCATAGTTTCGGAAATGTTTGAAATTCACCCCCAGACACTAAGGCAATATGAAAGGCTGGAGCTTCTAAAACCTTCAAGGAGCGAAGGTAACACCAGATTATACTCTGATGAGGATATTGAAAAGTTAAAATTTATCCTGACACTTACAAGGGAAATGGGGGTAAATTTGGCAGGTGTTGAAATAATAATGAACATGAAGGAGCAGATTGAATCACTGCAAAATCAGGTAGATATGCTTCTGAAATATATAAAAGAAAATTGCGACAAATCAAAAAAGGAAGGTGCACTTGTACCTTCCCCCAAAAAGGAAATTATAAAAATAAAAGTGGAAAGAGAGGAGTAAGAATATGATAAACTGGAACAAACTAACAATAAAATCTTCCGAGGCCATTCAAGGTGCACAGGCACTTGCTGAACAGCTCAGCCATCAGCAAATTGAACCGGAACACCTTCTTACTGTTTTACTCAAACAGGAAGAAGGGATAGTTAAACCTATTTTGCAAAAAATCGGTGTAAACGTACCGGGACTGCTTGAGGATACACAGGATATTTTAAAAAAACTTCCAAAGGTAAGCGATGTAAGCCAGATTTACATTTCTGGTGACACAAAAAAGGTGCTTGATTATGCCTTTAAAGTTTTAAAGGAATTTCAGGACAGTTACGTTTCAACTGAGCACCTTCTGCTTGGAATTGTCGAAAATGCCGGTTATTCTCTAAGACAAATTCTAACCAAACAGGGGATAGACAGCAGCACAGTTAAAAAAGCCATCAAGGAAATCAGAGGCTCAACAAAGGTTGATAGTGAAGATCCAGAGTCAAAAACTGAAGCACTAAAAAAATATACAATTAACTTAACAGAATATGCAGAGCAAGGCAAACTTGACCCGGTTATCGGAAGAGATGAAGAGATTAGACGTGTAATACATGTTCTTTCCAGAAGGACAAAAAATAACCCTGTGCTTATTGGAGAGCCAGGTGTAGGTAAGACTGCAATTGTCGAAGGTCTTGCCCAGAGAATTGTAAATAAGGACGTGCCTGAGACATTAAAAGATAAAATTGTGCTGACACTTGATCTTGGAGCCCTTATAGCAGGCACAAAATACAGAGGTGAATTTGAAGACAGATTAAAGGCAATATTGAAAGAAATAAAAGAAAGAGAAGGAGAAATTATCCTTTTCATTGATGAAATTCATACACTTGTGGGTGCTGGTGCTGCAGAAGGTGCTATGGATGCTGCTAACCTATTAAAACCTGCTCTTGCAAGAGGTGAACTGCACTGTATCGGTGCCACAACCCTTGATGAGTATAAAAAACATATTGAAAAGGATGCTGCCCTTGAGAGAAGATTTCAACCGGTGATGGTAGATGAACCATCTGTTGAAGACACAATTTCAATTTTAAGAGGATTAAAAGAAAAGTATGAGGTTCACCACGGAGTAAAAATAAAAGACTCTGCTCTTGTGGCTGCTGCATATCTTGCCCATAAATACATTTCTGACAGATTTATGCCCGACAAGGCAATAGATTTAATTGATGAAGCTACAGCAAAACTTAGAATGGAGATTGACAGCCTCCCAACAGAGCTTGATGAACTTGACAGGAAATACAGGCAACTTGAGATTGAAAGACAGGCTCTTTTAAAAGAAAAAGATGAAGCAAGTAAAATCAGACTGGAAAAAATTGAAGAAGAGCTTGCAAACCTCAATGAAAAGATTAATCAACTGAAAGCTCACTGGAAAAATGAAAAAGAACTTATTCAGAGCATCAGGGAAGTAAAAGCTAACATCGAACAGCTTAAAACAGAAATGCAAAACGCAGAGCGCAACGGCAATTTTGAACTTGCTTCCCAGATTAAGTATGGAAAACTTGTGGAAGAAAACAAAAAACTTGAAGAACTCAACAGCAAACTGAAAGAGATACAAAAAGACTCCAAGATGCTCAAAGAGGAAGTTGAAGAAGAAGATATAGCTGAAATTATCTCAAAATGGACAGGGATTCCTGTGACAAAGCTTTTAGAAGAGGAAGCCGATAAATTAATTAGAATGGAGGATTTTCTTCACAAAAGAGTAATTGGTCAGGAAAAAGCGGTACAGGTCATAAGTGATGCTGTAAGAAGAAGCCGCGCAGGACTTAACAATCCAAAAAGGCCTATTGGTTCATTTATATTTTTGGGGCCAACAGGTGTGGGAAAAACCGAACTTGCAAAAGCCTTGGCTGAATTCCTTTTTGACACTGAAGACGCTCTGATAAGACTTGATATGAGCGAATATATGGAAAAGCATTCCGTAGCAAAACTTATAGGAGCCCCTCCCGGATATATAGGATACGAAGAAGGGGGACAGCTCACGGAAAAAGTAAGAAGGAAACCTTACAGTGTTATTTTAATGGATGAGATTGAAAAGGCACATCCTGATGTATTTAATCTCCTGCTTCAAATATTGGACGATGGAAGACTAACTGATGCTAAGGGTAGAACTGTAAATTTCAAAAACACAGTAATAATAATGACATCCAATATTGGCAGCGAAACCATACAAAGCTTTTTTGAACAAAATAAAGACTTTACATCAAAATATGATGAAATCGCTTCTATGGTGTTTAAACAGTTGTCAAATTTTTTCAAACCAGAATTTTTGAACAGGGTTGATGATATTATAGTATTTCACCCGCTTGATGAAAATCACCTTAAAAACATTGCAAAAATTTTGCTTGACGAATTTAAGGAAAGATTAAAGGAAAACTTTATAGAAATAGAATTTGACGAAAGCGTTATAAACGAAATAGTGAAAGTTGGCTTTGACCCCAAGTTTGGAGCAAGGCCGATGAAGAGAGCGATACAAAAAATAATAGAAAACAAAGTAGCCGAAGCAATACTTAAAGGGATAATTGTTAAAAACTCAAAGGTGTTTGCAACATTTGAAAATGGAAATTTAAATTTTGATGTTAAAATAGGATAATTATGGTATAATACAGTGAACAAAAAGTGATTTTTTTAAATCATTATCTTAAGGTAGGTAAATGGATAAAGAAAAAAGCAAGATAGAAGAGATTGATGATATTGAAACAGAAGAAAATGACGAGGGGATAGATTTCCTTGTGGAAGATATCCCCTTCCCCCCTGTTTCTGAAGACTCCCTAAAAACCTATTTAAACAAAATCTCCGAATATACTCACTTTACAAAAGAGAAAGAGTATGAGCTTGGAAAAAGAATCCAGCAAGGGGATGAAGAGGCCATCAAAGAGCTCGTACTTGGCAATTTGAAGTTTGTTGTTTCAATTGCAAACAGGTATCGAAATTCAGGGCTTTCCATGAGCGATATAATAAATCAAGGAAATTTGGGCTTATTAGAAGCTGCGAGAAGATTTGATCCGGATAAAGGGGTTAAATTTATCTCTTATGCCGTCTGGTGGATTCGTCAGGCAATAATTCAGGCGCTGGCTGAGCAGTCAGGCACTGTAAAACTACCAATAAAACAGGCAAGCATTTTGTATAAAATTAATGAAGCCACTGAAAAATTAAGTAAAGAGCTCGACAGAGAGCCAACGGCAGATGAGATTGCATCATATCTTGACATGGAACTTGCTGACGTAGAAAATGTTTTAAGGGTTTCAAGAAATTACCTCTCCCTTGAAGCACCCCTTAAAGAAGGTGAAGATAAAACATTTATAGATCTTCTTGAATCCGAAAGCAAATCTGTCGAAGATGAAATAATACATACCAATCTTAAAAACTCCCTTGAAGAAATTGTAGAAGAATTACCTGAGAGGGAAGCTGAAATTATAAAACTTAGATTTGGACTTGAAGGCGAAACACCAAAAACTCTTGAAGAGATTGGTGAAATGATGAAAATAAGCAGAGAGAGAGTCAGGCAAATTGAAGCAAGGGCTCTCAGCAAGCTCAAAAAAAAGGCTATGAAGAAAAAACTTTACGACTATCTTAACTAATGACTCTAAGAAAAAGACTATATGAAATTATATTTGAAGCTGAAACAAAAGCAGGTAAGCTTTTTGATCTAATTCTTCTTTTGTCAATTTCACTTAGTATATTTGCATCGATACTTCAAAGTGTAAAAAGCTTAAATTTTGAATATGGTAACATTTTCTATGCTGTTGAGTGGCTTTTCACTATTCTATTTACAATTGAATATTTCTTAAGAATTTATACCATTGGCAAGCCATTAAAATATATTTTCAGTTTTTATGGCATTGTTGACCTTCTGGCTATCTTGCCTACATATCTTGAAATTTTTTTGGAAGGCACACATTTTTTGGTAGTAATCAGAGCAATTAGACTTCTTAGAATTTTCAGAATATTAAAACTTACTAAATATGTAAATCACGGCTCTGTAATTATAATGGCATTAAAAGCCAGTAGATACAAAATAACTGTTTTTTTATTTGCCGTTTTGAATGTGGTTATAATTGTAGGAGCAATAATGTATGTTGTTGAAGGGCCCGAAAACGGTTTTACAAGTATCCCCCGCTCGATATATTGGGCAATAGTTACACTTACAACAGTAGGTTACGGAGACATATCCCCTTCAACTGCTCTCGGGCAGTTTATTGCGTCCTTTGTAATGATAATCGGTTACGGTGTAATTGCAGTGCCAACAGGAATTGTTACATCTGAAATGAGCAGATACAATAAACCTGTGACCACCGAAGCCTGTCCTGCATGTGGTCAGGATGGACATGATCTTGATGCCAAATACTGCAAATATTGCGGTGCAAAGCTATAAACTTTGTTTTTAAAAATTAACTAAATCGTTTCAACTTTATCAATTACCTTTTTTGCAATAAAAAACAAAACCACCATCATGACAAATAAAAGAAAAAAATCATAAAAAGAAAAACCGTTACCAAGCAAAGAACTTCTTATCAGCCTGTTAGAATATGTTAAAGGGAAAAAATACGCAATATATCTGATAACTGCTGGCATATCCTCAACAGGATAGAATGTACCGGACAAAAAAATCATCGGTGTCATTACAAATGTATTCACGCTAAATTGATCTCCATGATTTTTTACAATTAATGCAACAATAAAACCGATTAAAGAAAATGTCAAAAGATGCACTATTAGAGATATTATAAATAAAAAACCAGGTCTCATTCCTACATTCAGGAACACGCCATAAATATAGACAATTAAAACAGGAATTAACCCTTTTACTACACCGTATAAAGACTCACCGGCAATTATCTGCCATCTTTTAACCGGGGCAAGCAAATATTCATCAAAAATTTTGAAATAAAACCTTGAAATATTGATTTCAGTTGAAATTCCATACGCCTGATTCATCGAACTCATAGTAATAAGACCTGGTATCAAAAAATGTACATAATTGATTCCACCTATATCAGAATTTTTTTCAATTCCAAAGCCAAATGCCAATAAAAACAACAATGGGGACACAGAACTTGAGAGAATAACTTTCCAGATTCTTGATTTAAGTACTAATATTTCTCTTAAAAAAATACCTGAAATCCCATGCATCAATTTATCCTTTTACCCGTTACTTTAAGATAAACATCCTCTAAATTCACTTCTCTTATTTTTGCAAATGTTGCATCTTTTATTGACTCAAGCCTATGTACAGCGTCGTCCCTACTCTGATAAAACTCTTCCAATGTTTTGTCATCCTTAAAAATCTCAAGAGCATATTTACCCATTTCACTTTTCAGAATCTCAGGCTCCCCTTCCTTAACAATCACCCCATCACTTATAAAATATACATAATCTGACAATCTTTCAGCCTCTTCAATGTAGTGAGTGGTAAGAAGTATAGTGCACCCGGTTTCAATCTTTATCTTTTTAATAAAATCCCACAATATTCTTCTTGATAAAGGGTCAAGCCCCACAGTTGGCTCGTCAAGCAGTAACACTTTTGGATTGTGAAGAAGCGCTCGTCCTATAACAAGACGTCTTTTTAATCCTCCTGAAAGATTCCCTGCCTTTTTGTTTTTATGTTCATTTAGTCCGGTAAAATGTAACATCTTATCTATGGCATTATCTATTTCACCTTTTTTATATCCAAATAAAACAAGATGGATTAACCAATTTTCAATAACGGTTAAATCTCTGTCAACGTTATTGATTTGAGGAACAACACCTATAGCCCTTTTAACATTGTTATTTTCGGTATAAAAAAGAGATTCTCCATAATAAACTTCACCGGCGTCTGCTTTTAAAAGGCCTGTCAAGATATTAATAAGAGTTGTTTTGCCCGCACCGTTTGGTCCAAGAAGCGCGGTTATGGAGTTATTTTCAACATTTAATGTAACTCCGACTAATGCCTTAACATTTTTATAACTTTTGCGTAAGTCCTTTATAAATATGTTCATACTTTACCAAAAAAATTGTCAACCTATATAATTCTACTCATTACATTGTTATTTCAACAAACCCATATCTTTCCAGAGAATTGCATAATAGCAAATAACTTATTCTACTCGCAAACTTTCTTTATCTCCTCTTTTGAAAGACCAATTTCCTGCATTTTCAATATCTTATCTACTGTGCATTTGGTGCCTTTATTTTCTGTATTATCAGTTGGCTCTTTTGGCTCAGGTTTTACAAGGTCAAGTTTTATTGGCTTTGCCTTAATTGAAGCCAGAGCCTCAACAAATTTATAAGCTGCATCCTTATTGTTAAATGTCAACTCAAGATTATGAGAGCAGCCAAATTTGGAATAATCATCCCAGACAACTTTCACGCCATTATCAGAAACTCTTGGCTCATCAAAAACATATCCGTAACAATTGTTATCCACCGAGTCGCTCTTAACCTTTATAGTATATTTGCCACTGTTTTCTTTTACATAAGCTTCAAGATTGCTCCCATAAACTTCCCAAAATCTCAAAAATTTTTTATTTGTACCTTCCTTGCTCCATAAAAAAGCAAAAGCATTCCCCTCATCACTTACAATTGTTTTCGCAAACTTTAAGTTTGAATCAATTTCCAGAGATTGAAGGCTTGACTTTAGGATATTTATTGCCTCACTTCTCTTTAATTTTGCCCCCTTTGTATCTATTTTCACACCTTTGGAACACGACACAACGAGCAAAACAGCAACCAAAATGGCAAATAACTTCTTCATAAAACACCCCTTTATATAAATTTAAAAAATATAATCTGAACACAACCAAAAATAAATCCAAGCACAAAACCAAGTATGTTAATCCATTTAAACTGGTCTTTCATAAAAGAAAACAGCATATTCTCAACTTCATACAAATTAAGAGAATTTATCTTTTCCTCAACAATACTCTGAATATTAAGTGTTTCAAGTACCGGAGTGATATTCCTGTGTAAAAGTTCATTTGCTTCTCTTGTAACAAAATCAACAATATTTCTGAATGTTTTTTGGGAAATTTTGTCATAAATTCCGGAAATTTTTAAATTACCAATATTTTTGCAAGATATTCTCACAATGGTGCTTTTTATATCTTCATTTTTTAACTTTTTCAAAAGAATCTTTTTATAAACATTTTCTGAAGAGCCTGGACTAATCAAATCGTAAATATCTCCGACTTTTATATTATTCAATTCACTGGCATTTGAGTCAATAATGTATGAAATTTTATCAACTATAAAAGGGGAGTTCATAAAGCTTAATAGTTTCCCCTCAAAGAATGTTTTTATCGAGTAGAAATCTTCTACTTTTAATTTTTCTACAAGCTTATAAACCGGCATATCAAGAAAATCAGCTACCTTATTCTTTATTGTAATGCTTATCTTTTCTTTAATCTCTTCACTTTCTGTTATATTTTCAATAATTTCTGGAAATTTGGAGTTTACAATATCTGCTATAACGTCCTCATTAAGAAAAAGATTCAGCATTCCAAGTTTGAGCTGGTCAAAGAGACCAGTTTTGAAAGAATTATTTTTAATATCAACAAGTTTTTTTACAATTTTCTTTTTTACTTCTTCATCTTCTGATAATTTTTTTATGTACTCAAGTATTTTTAATGTGATATTTCCCGAAGAATTTATCAGCGATTCATAAAAACTTGCAGGGATAATCTGCCTTAAGCAAACACCTGAAAGTATTATATTGTTTAAATAAGCAGAAATTTCCTTTATAAGTTTTTGCTTCCACTTTTCATTTTCAAATACTTTTTTAATGATGTCAGTCAACACTTCACCAACATCAATAAAATCACCAAGTTTGAATTGTTTTATATTTTCAACTATAATTTTAATCAAAGAATCGATAAATTCTTCATTCAGCAATATTCTGTCGTATACCAATTCAATCAATTCACCTAAATTTAAACCAACCTTATTAATCAGCTGCTCGAAATCACCGTAATCCTTGCTTAAAATATTTCGCAGCTCTTTCCTGATAAATTCCTGCAAGTAAGCTTGAAACTCTTCTTTCTTGAATGATTTCAAAATCTCTTTTTCTGTAAGAAGGTTATTGCCGACAAGGATACCAACTTCTTTGGCAAGTTTTCCTCTGTTTTTAGGTATTACGCCCTGCCAGCCAAGACTATATATCCTTTTTTTGTGTGGCCTGAAAAGCATTTTGATGGCAAGGTAATTTGTGAAATAACCTACAAAACCGGTAACAAAAGGTATTGCTATCTCATTTGCAGTAAGAAACAACAAGTCCCTCCCTTAACCCAAAATCACTGATTATCAATTCATCAATTGAAAATATTTCCATACTTTTGATAACTATTGCAGCACCTGCAATTATCAAATCTGCCCTCCCCTTTTCAAGGCCTTCGATTTTTTCTCTTCCTTTTATGTCCAAATTACAAAGAATATCAAATATCTCTTTTATCCTTTCATATTTTAACCTGTAGTTGTTTACCTTTCTATAATCGTAATCAACAAGTTTCATATCGATTGCGGCAAGTGTTGTAGCTGTCCCTGCAGTTGCTATTGCGCAGTCAATTTTGCGAAGTGGTAAACTTAAGATTACAGAATTAACTCTGTCAAAAAGCCTAACTTTCATCTCTTCTGAAATTTTGCCGGTAAAATCATACTCGTCAGACAATTTCACCACACCAAGATCAAAACTTTTGTTAAATACAATACTTCCTTTATCAGATATAATATATTCCGTAGAACCACCACCTATGTCGAAAATAAGAGATACCTTATCCTCAATATCAATTACAGAAGCCACCCCTTTAAACATGTACTCAGCTTCCTCCTCGGAAGAAATAACCTCAATTTTTATTTTAAGTTTTTCAAATATTGCATCAACTATTTCCTTGCCGTTTTCTGCTTCCCTGAGGGCACTTGTTGCAACATATCTTATACCAATATTATCAAAATCAGCTACTGATTCTTTTACGGATAAAAGTGCGCATAAAAGTCTTTCAAATGCTGCCATAGATATTCTATTGGAATTTTTAATACCTTCAGCGAGCCTTATGATATGCCTTTGCTCATACAGAATGTTGTTAATCTTACCTGAAACAACATCTGCAACAATAAACCTTAAAGTGTTGCTTCCGATATCAACAGCACCGCAAATCACTTGTTAACACCCTGCAATAACTGAGCTATATTAAATGTATGGTCACCTGCTTTTTCAAGGTTGTTTAATATATCCACATACACAATACCTGCATCCACTGTACAAACCCCTTCATTGAGCCTTTTCATATGGTTATTCTTAAATTCCTTACGTAATTTATCTATAATATTCTCGTCCTCAGTATTAATATTTACTTCATATGTTTCTTTATTATAGATATTCAAGATATTTCTGGCAAACCTGATAACCACATCAAATATCTCTGCCATTTCCTCATTGGCCTTTTCTGAGAAATATATATCCTTTTCAATAATTTTTTCCGTAAATTTTGCTATATTTTCAGAATGGTCAGCTATCTTTTCTATATCATGAAGAACATGAAGTATGCCATCAACAGTTTTGGAACCTTCATCGCTTAGAGATTTTTGAAATAATTTTACTACAAATACCGAAATGTCTTTTTCCAGCTGGTCAACTATATTTTCACGTTGATAAATACTTTCAATAAGTTTCAAATCTCTGTTAAAAAATGCTTTTTTTGCATCTTCAAGCATGGACAGAGCAATATTTGACATCCTCTCGACCTCTTTTTTTGCCTGAGCAACAGCAAGTGCTGGTGTATCAATAAGTCTGTCATCAATATATTTTGTAGTTTTGGTTTTCTCGGCACTATCTTTGACAAGCCTTTCGCAAGCTTTAGCTAACAGGCCAAGCATAGGTAAAAATATTATCGTATTAATTATATTAAACATAGTGTGAAAATTTGCGATGTGTCTTGCTATATATGGCGCATTCCCCTGTGAGTCAGTAAAATAAGGGTCACCTGGTGTTATAATGTCCACAAAATGACCAAAATATTTTAAGAATATATACATATATGCTACACCAAAAACATTAAACAGGAAATGGCCTACTGCAGCCCTTTTGGCATTAGCATTTGCACCGATTGCAGCAAGATTGGCTGTTATAGTAGTTCCGATATTTTCACCAAGTACAAATGCTATTGCAGCTGAATAGTCAATTATACCTGTGCTTGCAAGTGCTATAGTTATACCCATCATAGCAGAGCTACTCTGAACAATCATAGTCAAAACAGTACCAGCAAATATGGCAGCTAAAGGATTTTGTGAAAAATATACAAAAATATCCATAAATTCTTGACTCTTTCTCAAAGGTACAAAAGCACCTTCCATTGTTTTCATTCCTAAAAACAAAAGGCCAAAGCCAAGCAATATTTCTCCAAAATATTGACGTTTTTGTTTTTTTGAAAACATTTTAAAAGCCACACCAAGTGCAATTGCTGGATAGGCAAGCTTACTTATTTTAAATGCGATTAGCTGCGCAGTCATTGTTGTACCTATATTTGCTCCCAAAACAACACTTAATGATTGGGACAAATTCATTAGCCCTGCATTAACAAATCCCACTACCATCACCGTAGTAGCGGAACTACTTTGAATAATTGAGGTTACAACAAGACCTACTATAACCCCTAAATATCTATTGGTAGTAAGCTTTTCAAGTATCTTTCTAAGACTGTTACCTGCCCTTTTTTGCAAACCTTCGGACATTATTTTCATACCAATAAGAAAAAGTCCCAAACCACCAATAAAGCCAGAAATTACCGTCGACCAAGCAATATTCTCCACTTCGCCCCCTTATTTTACTTAATATTTTGAATTATTTTTTCCACTATATCAAAACTTCTTTTTGTACAATCATTAATTCCAACCCCGTACAAGATATTGCCGCCAACATAAAAATTCCCAATCTCTGAAGAAATCTGCTCAACAGATTCAGCTATTTTTAAATGACCAATATAATATTGTGGTATTGCATATTCCCATCTAAAACAAACATTGCTGACAGGCTTACCGGTTATTTTTAGGGTATCCTTTATCTCATTATAGGCAATATCAATAAGCTCCTCATTTGACTTTTCAAGAATCCATCTGTTTCTATCACCACCCATAATTACCCTTATAAGCCTCTTATCATTTTTAACTCTTTCTGGAAAAATTGAAGATGTAAAAAGGGCACCTAAAATCTTTCTATTTTCTTTGGCAGGGATAAGATACCCAAATCCATCGAGACTATCCTTAATATCTTTTTCATCAAACCCAAGACCTACCACAAATGCAGGGGCGTAAGGGATTTTGCCAAAATTAACGGCAAGTTTTTCACTCAAAGGTCTTATAATTTTTTCTGCTTCATAGGCCGGGCAGGTTAATATGACCACATCAAAAGAAATGGAATCATCACCATAACAAATTCTAAATTTTTCATTTTCTTTAAAAATACTCTTAACTGCAGCATTAGTCTTTATGGTAACATTCTCAAATTTCTTTGCAACATCGTTTATTAGATTTATAAGTCCACCTGAATATGATGTAAGCACACCGCCAGGCCCGGCAGGTCCACTTTTCTTCTCTCTTTTTTTAAGCATCCCTTTAAAAAGACCGCCAAATTTAACTTCCAGCTCATAAATTACAGGAAAACATGCCCTCAGGCTCATTTTTTCAGGATCGCCTGCAAAAATTCCTGATACCATAGGGCTGATAAGATAATCACATGCCTCAGAGCCAAGTCTTCTTCTTGCAAAGTCAGCAACTGTTTCATCTTCAAGTATCTTTTGGGGTACAAAATATTCAGCAATTACTCTCAACTTACCCTTCAAGGTAAGAAGGTCTGTTTTGAAGAACTGCGGTGGTTTTTCCGGCAACCTGATAAGCCTGCCGTATCTCATAATATACCTTTTTCTTGCCAGATCGTTGCTTTTGTATAATTTATCCGACAATCCGGCATCATCAACCAACTTTAGTGTATAAGGCTTTGAGTCAAGGAATCCATTGGGGCCAGCCTCAACAGTAAAATCCCCTTTTGTCACTGTGTCAATCGACCCACCAAGCTTTTCATTTTTTTCAAAAAGTGTGATTTCATAGTCTTTCTTGAGCTCTTTCAAGCTCTTGGATAACCAAAACGCGGCAGAAACGCCCGAAATACCACCACCAATTACAGCTATTTTCATCGTCTACCCCTTAAAAACAAGTATTGTTCAGATCAGATAAACTTTCAAATGGAACAAGAACAATACCAGTTTTATAATTTTTAATCAACGTACAAATGCTGTTAACCTCTTTGCTATTAATTAAGCTTTTATCTGAATTAAATTTTCTTACCTGAATTTTCATAAGAATATTGTCAGCAGAAACAGAACTTAAAAGGTTATTTAACATTTTATTCAAGACTTCAAGACTTTCATTAAAATTGAGATTAAGCTCATTCATAATTTGTTCATGGTATCCCATCACTGCAAAATACGAAAACCCAAGCTCTTTATACCTTTCAATAGTTTGTGAATACCATTTTAACCCTTTGGAAGCATCAAGGGGGGTTTCATAATAAATATTAACTGCAAATTTTATTTTGGGATTAACCTTTCTTGTTTCATATCGTAACTCATTCAAAAAATCAGACAAATTTTTAACCTTCCACTTAAACCAGTCATAATCATCAACAGAAGGTAATTTCCCGTAATCAACACTATATCTGTAACTGCTTAAACCTGAAATCCCCTCACCCATTCTTAAGATAAAATCATCCTGTATCAGGATGCCATCAATATCATAGGATGCAAGTTCTTTGAAAAGTGTTATTAATGAATCTCTTGAACCCTTTTTGAAAATGTTTACACCATAACCGTTTTGAATTTTATTATCCCTAATTTCTACTTCATAGCCGTATTTTTCCTTTAAAAAACTCAAGGAGCGTGTCGCCATCCAGGCAAACACTTTGATATCATATTTTTTTGCATAAGGAATTATCAAATCAAGCAAATCAAAAACTGTACAGGTTACTTCGGATTTAAAATAAACACCGGAATCACAATTTGAGACTTCATTAAAGTGAACTCTGTCTGAATTATTTTGAAACACCCTCAAAAATACGGCATTCACATTGTGAGATTTCAGTGTTTTAAAATAATCATCCAGTTGATACCTATACTTTTTATCAAAATTAAATATTTGAACACCATTTATTTTATAAACGGTGTTATCAATAATTGTTATTGCAAAACTGATGTCCGCAATAATAAAAAAGAACAATGTGAACAAAATTCTAAACATCACTTTTTCACAATAAATCCCTTTATTTTAAATCTATTATCTAAATCCTGCAATTTTGACTTTGCTTCTTCGATTGTTGCACTACTGCAGCACCTAACTCTGTACCAAGTCCCCTTTTCTCCAAGATCAGCTTTGATATAATAAATATCATTTATATTGTTTCTCAGTTTATCAACAGCAGATTTTGCATCATTTTCATCTTTGAATGCCATTAATTGAATCACAAAATTAGAATCTGAATCTACGGCTTTTGGAGGTTTTGAAACAGTTTTTAAATTTTCCATTACATTGGAAGAGGTTTCAAGTTTTTCCGTTTTCTTGTTATCAGTATTTTTGGAAATATTGGTAACTTCTTTTTTTATTTGTTCAGAACCGGGATATTCTGTTTTTTTCTCAACAGATTTTTCTTTTTCAATATTTTCAATTTTTTTTTCATTTTTCAAAGTCTTGTTATCAGGTAAATTAATATCAACACTATCTTCTCTTAAAATATTTTCGGCCACTCTTTCAGCTTCTTTCTTTATTTCCTGTACTTTTATCTTATCCCCTTCAAGCTTATACTCAATTTTTTTACCATCTTCGGCCGGTATGGTAGTCAATTGCTCTTTTTTGGTCTCTTCCAGCTCCTTTTTGAGCGCAAAATATTGCGTGGATAGTTTTATAATTGCGTAAGTTATTATTCCAAATATTATAAGAAAGAGGAGGATGAAGCCCAAAATAGATTTCACTTCATCCTTTTCATTCTTTTCTTTTATTTTATCAATATCTTTCATCATATGCCCTTCTACATCCTTTCAGGAGCATCAACACCGATAAGATTCAGTGCAAATTTTATAACCTCTTTCACAGCAAGACAAAGAGTTACTCTTGCAGATGTTACCTCAATATCATCTTCATTTAAAATTTGATTGTTTTTGTAATAATTATGAAACAATGCCGCCAGATCCTGAAGATAATAAGGTATCCTGTGCGGTTCTCTCAGGTTTGCAGCAGTCTCAAGTACTGACTTGAATTCGTATAATTTTTTAATCAATGCCATGTCCTGCTCAAGGTTAAGTTTCTCAAGATATTTTCCGACAAAAAACTTTACCCCTTTTTCTTCGGCATTTCTTAAAATTGAACACACCCTCGCATGGGCGTATTGGACATAATATACAGGATTGTCAGATGATTTGCTTAATGCCAAATCTATATCAAACTCAAATTGAGAATTAATGTCCCTCATAATATAAAAATACCTTGCTGCGTCACTACCTACTTTATCAAGTAGCCATCTAAGCTCAACAAATGTCCCGGCGCGGGTCGACATAGATATCTTTTCGCCACCCTCTACCAAACCAACCATCTGAACAAGCTTAATTTCAAGCATATCTTCATTAAATCCAAGTGCACTTACGGACGATTTCAGCCTTTTAACATATCCATGATGATCTGCACCCCAGACATTTATCAAATAGTCAAATCCCCTTCTGATTTTATTCCTGTGGTAAGCTATATCCGAAGCAAAATATGTCAGCTCGCCGCTGCCTCTTTTCAAAACTCTGTCTTTGTCGTCCCCATATTCCGTCGATTTAAACCACAACGCACCGTCATGTTCATAAACTTTTTCTTTGTTTTGAAGCTCAGTCAGAGTATCATCGACTTCACCACTTTGATACAAAGACTTTTCACTAAACCAGTTGTCAAAAGTAACACGGAAATCTTCCAGATCTTTTCTTATAGTCTCAAGTATCTGCTCCACCCCGATTCTGAAACACAGATTTATCGCCTCTTCTTCTTTCATTCCCAGTAAACTATCACCGTATCTATTTTTTATATCCTTTGCGATATCAATAATATATTCACCTTTGTAGCCATCCTGCGGAAATTCATAATTGACCCCTGACAGTTCAAGGTATCTGCTGTAAATACTAAGAGCGAGATTATTCATCTGATTTCCGGCGTCATTAATATAATATTCCTTCTGAACATCAAACCCGCAGGCAGACAACAATCTTGCAAGACTATCACCGTATGCAGCGCCTCTGCCATGTCCTATATGCAAAGGACCGGTAGGATTTGCGCTGACAAATTCCACCTGCACTTTTTTACCACTACCAATATCCGACATTAAATTATTTTGGTTTTCAATAATTTTTAATAAAAAATCATAAAAAAAGCTTTTTGAAACAAAAAAGTTTATAAAGCCCGGACCTGCCACTTCTATTTTCTCAAAAAAAGAATCTCCAATTTTCAACTTAATTTCTTCAGCAATTGCTCTGGGAGATTTTTTTAACATTGAGGCAAGTTTCATGGCTACATTTGTAGCAAAGTCCCCATTTTTAGAGTCCTTGGGTACTTCAACATCAAATGTAAGTTCTGATAATAATTCTTTATTGTCAACAAGTTTATAAAGAGTTTCGTTTATTTTTTTTCTTATTAAATTTTCCATAACACCTCCATTTGTCTGCTACCATATAATTGATATAGCTGTTTATGTAAAGAGTGAAATACACTATTTTTGACAAACTTTCTTACCATTTGCAAAAATAAAAAAACTTTAGTTGCAAAATAACATTTATAGTGTAAAATGTTTATATGAAAATCAAAATAATATTTTCTGTTTTAGCTTTCACTATTGTTTCATCCTTGGCAAATGCTTATGAATTTTACAGCAATAATTTTGTCGCTCAGTATCAAAAAACTATCAAAAATCCAACAGAAGAGAATTTAAATTCTTTATACAAAGCCTTTATAATAAACAAGGGGATTAGTGACAAAACTGTGGCATACGGCCTTGTCGAGGCACTAATTAATCAGCCGGAGAAGATAAATGATAAAACTATATCTGCTGTAATAAACTTTAACAAGGAAAACGCCAGTAAGATAAAGGCAATTTTATCCCAAAGCTTTGTTAACAAAATTTTAGGATTTTATTTGTTTTTTGATAAATTTTCGATCTTTGTTATCTTAAAATATGTTTCTTCAATTTTTATATTTCTTACAATGCTTTATCTGTTGTTTAAAAATTACTATATATTTTTTCACAGTCACAAATTTAAAGGATTTTTTATTGGAGTATCAAAGCTTTTAGCTTTCATTGTTATAGTAATAGTTTGCTCGGTAATCTTTAACAACCATATGTTTGCAATTTTAGGAGGTTTCTGTATTTTATTGCTTGCTCCTGAAAAAATTAATTTTAAAATGCCTATAATAATAGCTACAATCGTCTTTGTTTTGATTAATTCAGTAGATTATCTGCAATCTCCATCTTCAAAATCTCAATACATCAATATTGTTAACAAGCCAGTTTCAAAGGAGTACCTTATTTCAATAGCCGAAAAAAATGACAGCCCAATGGCAAAAATAATTGCAGCAATAAAATATCCTGAGCTTATAACCTCTTATAAAAATATTTCATTCAACCCTAAAGACAGGTTTGAAGCAGGCAACTATGCTGTTTATCTGCTGATGACAGAAGACATAGATAAATTTAACAAAATAGCAAAAGAGTATAATCTGCTTGAAGACCCTATAATTCTTATAAATGTTGCATCATTGTTTTCAAAAAACTTCAAGTATGAAGAATACGAAGAAACCATAAAAAATCTTTATACATTCTACCCTGAATACCATAAATTACTGCAAACTTTTCAAATAAACTTAAATTCATATGTTTTTTTACCATATTTTACAGAAATATATAAAGTCCGTACAAAACTGTACCTTGATTACGTGAACATTATAGTTTTTTCAATACTTTTAATAATAGGACTTGTTACTAACAATATATTATCAAAGTTCAGATTTTTCAGGTGTACACAATGCGGTGAAAGCTTTTGTGTAAAGTGTGATGATGGATACCTGCATAACAATGTATGCGAAAAGTGCAGAATATTGTCACACAAAATTGCCAAAGCCGATGCTGTTACACTTGTAAAAAAACAGTTTCAGGTCGAAAGATACAGACAAAATAAAAATTATAAAAATATAATTCTTACATTTGTTGCCCCTGGAGCTGACAGACTACTAAACAATCAGCCAATTGCCGGGATATTGATGGTTTTGATTCATTCAATCTTTATTTTTATTGTCACTTTCAGAGGGTTATTTTTTATAAGCCCAGAAAATATAGGTTTTCACCTTGTCATAAAATATTTGTACTACATCTATGGAGCATTTTTCATAATTGCTTACATACTAAATATTTTTGTAAAAAGGGATTTTGATGGCGTTTAAAGGAAATATAAAAGAGTTTAGCCTTATTGATGTTATACAACTTATCTGCCAATCGTCCAAAACCGGCATATTGCAGGTAGAAACAGATAATTTTAATGCAAAAGTTTTCATCAAGGAAGGGAAGCTCATCGATGTAAAAGCTGATACAGAAACATTCGATTTTAAACTTGGTAATTATCTTGTTTCAAGAGGAATAATTTCTGAAAATGATCTTGAAGTTTATCTGGAAAAACAGAAAAAAATGCCAATCAGACTTGGCCAACTCCTAATAGACGATAATGTTGTCACAAATGAAACTTTAAAAAAGCTATACACAGAGCACATTAAGTCAAACTTTGAAAAAATACTTGCGCTGGAAAAAGGTAAGTATGAATTCGTCCCATCGGTGGTTGAATATAACACTGACGAAGTAATGCCTATAAGTATAGACTCAATTCTCCTTGATACGCTTAAAAATATTGATGAAATAAAATTGTTTAAAACTAAAATCAAAAGTTTGAGTCTCATATACAAAAAGGTTGAAAAAGATTTATACATTGCAGTTGACAATAAAGTAACCAGCAAAGATGAGCCTGTAGTTGTGAAAAAAAATCGTGTATTTTTCAACTCAGATGCGCAAATTGTTTTTAACTTTATAGATGGGCATAATACTATTCAAAAAATTATTTCCAAATCCGCCCTTGATGAGTTTTACATTCTTAAAATAATTTATCTTCTAATAGAAAATAATCTAATTGAACTTAGCACCACTGAAAAGGAAACTGTCCAATCAAAAAAGATTAATTTAGTAAATGTATTGGTCGGGCTTGTATCATTTGCCATTCTTGTGACTTTAACCTTTTTTGTCTCAAAGAAACTGCTATCTGTAAAACTTACATACAATGCAAAGTTTATTGAATATCAAAAAGAAAGAATGAATGAATACAAAAGCGAACTAATCAGCATTTCAAACATCTATCATAACAATAATAACTACAAAGACCTAAAACTTTTCTACCAAAATGAAAGGGTATTCAAATGAGCAAAAAGCATATACATATTATTGAAGACTCAGAATTAACAATTTATACAATAAAAAATGCTCTCGAAGGGGAATACATAATCTCGTACAGCGCAAATTCTTCCGAGTTTTACAGGACGTTCAAATCTGGAATTTTGCCGGACTTATACATAATAGATTTAAATCTGCCCGATATAGACGGCACTGAAATTTTGCTTCAACTAAAAGAAATAAAAGTCCCCAAAATAGTATATTCAGCCCAGACAAACCCTGAAGTTATTGAAAAATGTTTTGAACTGGGTGCCTATGATTTTTTCAAAAAACCCACACCTATCAAGGAAATGAAAACCAAAATCTTTAAAGTTCTTCAATATCATGAAATGATTTCAAACAATAAGAATGTTAATATTGATGAGGTTAAAGGAACTATTGCTCACTTTTTCGGACAACCACTGACTGCAATAGGCGCCGAAATCTACATTCTTAAAAAAGAACTCGCTGAATCAGATGATTCTACCGCATATACATCCTTGCTGAGGCTCGAAAAGGCATACGATATTCTGGTAAAATATTATCACGCATTTAAGAATATTGACTCTTCAAAAAAACTGCCTTATTTGAATGAAAAAAATATATTGGATCTGCTGAATGAACAGAAGTTTTAATTCTAACATAAGATACAATGGCAAAATATATCATATACAAACTGAAATTTACTCGGATAAAGTTGTCACACAGATTTTTGACGGTGGAAAAATAATAAACTCAATAAAATCACCTTTCGTGGACTTTAAAACCACTGTCAGTCAACATAAAAAAGTGGAGCAGGCCGTACTTAAAGGAAATTTCTTAAAAGATGATAAAACTTTTTAATGTATCTGTTTCATTCTATGGGGAAAAAAAAGCATTAGACAACGTAAGTCTTAAAATTGACAAAGGGGAATTTGTCTATATTACCGGAGCAAGCGGTGCCGGGAAGTCAACAATGTTAAGACTTATATACGCAGACCTTCTGCCGACACGTGGTGTTGTTTTAATAGCAAATAAAGATATTACTAATATCACCCCCAAAAGTATTCCGTATCTTAGAAGAAACATCGGAGTAATATTTCAAGATTTCAAATTGCTTGAAGAAAAAACTGTTTTTGATAATATATTTATGACTCTTGAAATATTCTACATTAAGCCTGAACAAATTGAAAACAGAATTTTCTCCATACTTAGAAGGTTAGGACTATTCAGCAGAAGAGATACTATAGTAAAAAAATTATCCGGTGGAGAAAAACAAAGGGTAGCTATTGCAAGAGCACTTATTAATGAACCATCAATTATCCTCGCAGATGAACCAACCGGAAACCTCGATCCGGAACGCGGAGAAGACATAATAAAGCTATTACAGGATATTGCCAACCAGGGGAATACAGTTTTGGTTGCAACTCACGACAAGGCGCTTATTGAAAAAATGCCGGCAAGAACAATTTACCTTAAAAATGGCAAAGTAGAGGCTGACACAAAAAATGAGTAAATTTTCCTACCTTTTCAATAGAAGTATTAAATTTTATAAACTGAATTTTAAAACTTCAATAGTTTCTTTTCTCACTCTTACCACAATATTTTTCATATATCAGTTTATTTTTACCATAGGCTATTCAACAAATTCTTTTTTTAAAAATCTCTCTTCAGTCCAAAATGTAAGAGTTTACCTTAAAACTGACGATACTGAAAAAATAAACGAATTCATTAAAAATATTAAGAACTTAAACTCAGTTGAAGATATTATATATTACACACCGGAAGACTCCTACAAATATCTGAAGAATAATACTCAAAATCTAAAATATTTGGAAAACATATCAAAGGACTTTTTCCCATCGTTTATAGAAATAAAGCTAAAAGACAACTTCAAAGACCTAATTTTTATAAATCAGATCAAAACAGAAATTAACAAGTTTGAAATAGTAGACAAGGCATCATTTGGTGAACAGTGGGTTTTAAAATTTGCATCCATAAAGTACTCCCTGCAAATATTTATATTCATTGTAACAATATTGCTTTCGATATCAATCGCATTTATTACAATAAATGTAATCAACCTGAATCTCTACAAGTTTAAAGAAGAAATTAAAATTTACAGCCTTGTTGGCGCTACAAGAACATTTATAATCGTTCCGTTTCTTTTTGCATCTGTTATTGAATTTATCCTGAGCTTTGCCATATCTGTTCTTATAAATTTTTCAATCTTTTTTGGAATTAATGACTATATATTATCTTCGCTGAACATAAACTTTATCAAATTACCAAATATTTATATATATTCTGCCATGGCAGTCTATTTTTTTCTAATAAATGTGATCGCTGCTTTTTACATCTCTTTAAAATTTTTAAAAAAGGCAAGCAGAATAAATGATTAGATGGATTTGCATTTTATTCTTGATTCTTACAAAAATTGCTTTTTCAAACGTTATTGACGATTACGCAACATATGAAAAATATATAAACCAACTGCAGGAAGACATAAAAAAACAAAACAAATTCTTAAAAGAAATAGATAATTCCAGAAAAAATTTGTTGTCAAAAATACAGGCAGTGCAAAAAAAGGTCTCTGCCCAGGAAGAAACGGTAAAAATTACTACCTTGAGCATAAAAAAATTAAATGAGCAAATTAAACAAATTGATGAAAAAATAAACATACTCAATGCTGATATTGACAGACTCTCTTTACAGATTAAAAATTTTAATATCTATCTAATTGATAACAGAGATATCGCTTCAATCAAAGTTCTTTTATTTTCCAAAGATTTTTATACACTTCTCAAAAATATGGAAATTATCGAGCAGATAAATTCCAATCTCAAAGAAAAAATCGATCAGGTAAACAGGAAAAAAAACGAAATCAGTGAACTAAAAAATGAGCTGGATTTAAGGAATAACGCTCTTCTTCGCATTCTAAATCTAAAAGAAACTACACTAAACGACTTAAAAAATGAAAAGTTAAAACTGGAGCAACTTGTAAAAATATTAAACGAAGATGAAGAAGGTAAAAAAGAATATATTAAACTATTAAATAAGAAGTACTCTGAACTTCAGGAAAAATTAAAACAAATAAGGCCACAAATTGAAAAAGAAGGTGGAGAAAAATTAGCCTCAAGCAACTTTTTTAAATCTCAGGGTAAAATCCCATGGCCTGCCACAGGAGAAGTCATAGAACATTACGGGCCCAAAAAGATTAATGACTTCAACGGTGAGATTTTCATTAAGGGTATAAAAATCAGGATAAAAGATGAAGGGTATATCAGGGCAGTTTTTGATGGTATTGTAAAATATATCGATTGGGTAAGAGGTTATGGAAATATTATTATTGTAAAACACGATGAATTCTTCTATACACTTTATGCGAATCTCGACGAAATTTTTGTAAGTATTGACCAGAAGGTAAAAATGAATGAAAAAATTGGTATTATAGATGTTGACGTAAAAGATATAACACCATATCTTTACTTTGAAATTAGAAAGCAGGATAAAGCAGTTGACCCGGAAAAATGGTTGGCTGCAAACGGAGGTTAAAATGATTAAAAGAAAGGTGTTAGCTTTGTTTTTCAGCCTTATTGCAATGGTGGGTTTTGTTTTGGGCGCCCTTACGATTAAAATATCAGATGTATATGCAAAAAGTGAAAGCCGGTATCAGCAGCTTGAAAATTTTTCAGATGCCCTGAACATTATCGACAAATATTACGTAGAAAAAGTTGAGCTGAAAGACCTTATAAATGGAGCAATCCAAGGTATGCTTCAAAATCTTGACCCTCATTCAAGCTATATGGACAAGGAAACATACAAAGAGTTTAAAGTGGAAACAAAAGGGGAATTTGGCGGATTGGGTATTACAATAGGGATGAGAGACAAAATCCTGACTGTAATTTCACCGATTGAGGACACACCGGCAGACAAGGCTGGAATAAAAGCAGGCGACAAAATAATAAAAATTGATGATAAGTCTACTGCAAATATCACCCTTGATGAAGCGGTAAAAAAACTGAGGGGAAAGCCCGGCACAAATGTTAAAATAACAATTTTGAGAGATGGAGTTGAAAAACCATTTGACGTCACCATCACAAGAGCAATTATAAAAATTCAGGCTGTCAAAAGCAAGATGATTGATGACATAGCTTATATCAGACTTACAAACTTTAAAGAAGATGCTTCCAGGGAAATAATGGATGCTCTTAAAAAACTTTCAAAAAATAATTACAAAGGGATTATTCTTGATTTGAGAAACAACCCCGGAGGTCTGTTAACCGAAGCTGTAAATGTGGCCAACCTTTTCCTTGATTCAGGAAAGACTGTTGTCTTTACCAAAGATAGAGATGGAAAGGAAAATCACCTTAAAACTTCGATGTTTGCTGACTTTGATGACTCAACTCCTCTTGTCGTTCTGATTAATGAAGGCAGTGCTTCAGCATCAGAGATTGTTGCCGGCGCTCTTCAAGACTATAGACGAGCAGTAATAATCGGGCAAACAAGCTTTGGGAAAGCTTCAGTCCAAACTATAATTCCATTATCTGACGGGTCGGCAATAAAGCTTACTACGGCCAGATACTACACACCAAAAGGAAGATCCATTCAGGGTGTTGGTATAAAACCCGATATAGAAATAAGTGCAGGTAAAATTGTTTTGACAAAGTCGCACTTTTCCCTGAAGGAAAGCGATCTTGAAAATCACCTTGTAGGTGAACAGGAAAAAATAATGGATAACTCCACAAAAAGTGAAGAAGATGCAGATAAACCGGAAGATATCAATAATGACATACAATTAAAGTCTGCTGTCGATGTATTAAAAGGTCTTATCATATATGGCAAGAAAAGCAACTAAACCCAAAAAAAATAAACGAAAAAATATATCAAAAATTCCGCCGGGGCTAATTGTCGGCGGAGTTTTTTTTCTTATAATACTTATCATTATTTTTTCAGTTGTAAATCTCAAAGTCAACAGCCTAAAGTCTGAGGTTGTGCAGCTAAACAATTATCAAAATGAAATCAGTTCGGCAGAAAACATAATAAAAATTGTGTTGTTTGATTATGAGTTAGATAAAGAACACTTAAAAAAATATTCCAAAAACAATATTACAACATTTGAAATATCAATACCGGAAGACAAAATTTACAGTATAAAACAAAGCTTAATTTCAAGACTTTCCAATAAAGGTTATGCACACCGTAATAGTTTATCATTTTACAAAGATAACAATCTTATTTTTAATATAAATATTGTATCTTTTGAGGAAATTAAAGACAAAGTTGACAAAAACCCTGTCAATGTTGAAAATCTTATCAATAAAGAGATAAAACACAAAATAGCACTTATCCTTGATGATGCCGGCAACAGTCTTGAACTTGCAGAAGAAGTTTTAAGCCTCCCCTATCCTGTAACTTTATCGGTAATCCCATTTACCAGATATGACAGAGAAACTTCTGAACTGGTAAGAAAAAATAACAAAGAGCTGTTTTTGCACCTGCCTATGGAACCAAAGTCTTATCCTGAAACTGACCCGGGAAAAGGCGCTATTCTTTTAAACACACCTGAGTCATTAATCGAAATCATTATCAAAAAAGATGTTGAAAGGCTTGGTAAAATTGATGGAGCAAATAACCACATGGGCTCCGCCCTCACGGAAAGCAGGACAAAAATGCAACAGGTTTTGAAATATCTTAAAATATATACTGATACTTTTGTAGACAGTCATACTTCCAAAAATACTGTTGCTTATGATATATGTAAAAAATATTTACCTAATTGCGGTATTAATAATGTATTTATTGATAATTCTGACGACCCCGAATACATCAAAAACAAAATCAACAAGGGGATTAATCTTCTTGAAAAAAATAAAAATGTTATTATGATTGGCCACCTAAGACCAAATACGGTTAAAGTATTAAAATCATATCTCCCGGAGCTTGAAAAAAAGGGGATAAAATTTTCTACTGTAAGAGAGGTATTAAATAATTGATAACACTTGGTATCGAAACTTCATGTGATGAAACTTCTGCTGCTGTTATAAAAAATGGATCCGAAATACTGGCTTCCAAAATATTCTCACAGGCAGACATACATAAAAAATTCGGTGGTGTAGTACCTGAGGTTGCTTCAAGAAACCATGCATTAAAAATACATTCTGTTGTAGCTGAAGTTATTGAAAATGCTAAAGTTAGCTTGAATGACATTGACCTGATAGGTGTTACAAACTCACCAGGACTTATAGGAGCGCTGTTTGTGGGTGTATCATTTGCAAAAGGCTTAAGTTATGCACTAAAAAAACCTCTTATCCCTGTAAATCACCTTACTGCCCATATACTTTCAGGAGAGATTGAAAATAAAGAGCTTACTCCGCCCTATGCTGCTCTTGTGATTTCAGGGGGGCATACACACCTGTTTTTAGTTTCCACATCATACAACTTCAATTTGATTTCCAAAACAATCGATGATGCTGTCGGAGAGTCATTTGACAAGGTGGCAAAAACCCTTGGACTTAATTATCCAGGTGGCCCGGAAATTGAAAAAAACGCACTCAGGGGAGATGAAAATAAAATTAATTTCCCTATAGCAATAAAAAATAAACTGGATTTCAGTTTCAGTGGCCTTAAGACCGCAGTTATAACTGCATTTAAAAGTGATCATTATCTTCCTGAAGATATATGCGCATCTTTCCAAAAAACAGCAGTTGACACACTTATCCATAAAGTAAGGCTTGCCCAAAAAAAATTTAGATTTTCCAAACTTGTAGTTGCAGGTGGTGTGGCATGCAATGGTTATTTAAGACAGAGATTTAAGGATGAGCTAAAGAACATTAACGTATTTTTTCCTTCAAAGGTTTTATGTACAGACAACGGCATAATGGTAGCTTACACGGCCTTCAAATTCTTTAACAAGAGAATATTCATGGACTATAACTCAAGAGTTTTTGACAGGGATGAACGTATCAAACTATTCTAAAGAAGCTTTTTATAAAGAAATTTTATCGAAAAATGATCTTGTGGCTGCACCAATGGCAGGTGTGACCAATATCCCTTTTCGAAAAATAATCAGAAAATTTTTTGACGGTTTAATTTTTACAGAGATGGTGTCTACCGAAGGGGTATCAAGAAATATACAAAAGTCCATAAAACTTGCCAGAATAACAGATTTTGACAAACCTGTTATAATTCAACTTTTTGGTAAAAACCCTGAAACTTACAGTGAAGCCGTAAAAATCCTTGAAGATAATTTTGACGCACAAGGTTATGACATAAATGCAGGCTGTCCGGTAAAAAAGGTTTTAAAATCAGGCTCAGGCGCCTATCATCTCAAAGATTTAAAAAATCTTGCTTCTATTATTGGCGCTCTTAGAAAAGCTACTGATAAACCAATTTCCCTAAAAACAAGGCTTGGGTTTGAAAAGGATAATTTTGTTCACAAAGAAATCGTTAAAATCTGCCATGATGAGGGTGTAAACGCATTAATAATCCACGGCAGGACAAAGGCAGAGCTTTTTTCCGGGGAAATACATTATGACAAAATTAGTGAAATAGTAAGTCTTTCAAAAATCCCTGTTATAGGAAATGGTAACGTTACAGATTACGAAAGTTACAAAAGAATGAAACAAACAGGTGTGGATGGGGTAATGATTGGCAGAAAAATGATGAAATCCCCATGGATATTCAAATCAATAAAATCTTTTCCTGAAAAATACGAGCCAGACAAAAAAGAATGTATGGAGCTCGTTCTGGAAATTGCTGAATATGAAAAAGGGTATAGAGGGGAAAAATACTACCTTGATATTGTCAAAAAATTTGCTGTCTGGTTTTCCAAAGGCTTTGAAGACTCCGGTGAATTCAGAAAAAAAGTCTATGATGCAAAGTCTGAAAAAGAATTTTACTTTATATTAAATGATTTTTATTCAAAATAATTGCTCCAATCAAATATATCTGCTATAATAGCACATGGAAGCGGATTTTAACAAACCTGTGGAAATTGCTGAAGATACTTATTGGGTTGGTCATAATCTTGAAGGTGACCCTTTCCAGTGTCACGTATATCTCATAGTAAACGGAAAAGAATCTATTTTAATAGATCCTGGCTCAAAACTAACATTCAAGGAAACGCTCAACAAAATAGAACAAATTATCCCTTTTTCAAACATAAAATATATTATATGTCACCATCAAGACCCTGATATAACAGGCGCACTTTACATAATTGATGAAATATTAAACAGAGATGATGCAATAATAATTTCCCACTGGAGAGCAATCGCACTTTTAAAACATTATGGACTAAGAATTCCATTCTTATGCGTTGAAAAAAATCAGTGGAAATTAAAAACAGAAAATAAAAGCCTTGAATTCATATTTACTCCGTATTGCCATTTTCCCGGAGCTTTTTGCACATATGATAATAATACAAAAGTTTTATTTTCCAGTGACCTTTTTGGTGGATTTACCGATAAATGGAGTTTATACGCTAAAGATATAAATTATTTCGACTCAATTGCAGCTTTCCATGAACATTATATGCCTACAAGAGAAGTATTGTTAAACTCTCTATACAAGATTGAAAAATATGAAATTGAAATGATTGCCCCTCAACATGGTTCAATTATCAAAAAAGAACTTATAAAACCGATTCTGGCAAAATTGAAAAATCTTGACTGCGGTCTGTTTTTGCTATCTCAAACAAACTCTGAAGTAAAAAGATTAATAAAGCTTAATTCATACCTTTCAGGGCTACTTCAGACAATGGCTACTTACAAGACATTTTCAGAGTTAGTCAAATACATTTCATCTGAGATTACAAATCTACTTGGAGCAAAAGAGATTACATTTTACACAATTTTTAACAATAAATACTTTACTTTCAGTGAAAACAGACTCATCTGGGATGAAGTTGACAATATAGACAACAAGCTCAATATGTTAGTAAAATTTAAAAGTGAGTTTAAGGAAGATAATCTGGTTATTCAAGGAAAGTATTTATATCTCAATATTTTTGATAATGACGACAAACTTTACGGGATAATTAAGGTCAAAATCTGCAAAAATTCCGATATCAATGATGAGGTAAAAAATATCCTCAATAAAACTGCAGAACTTTTTAGTGTAGCCCTTGAAAGAGAATTTATAAGAATAAATCTGGAAAAAGAAAAACACAAATATTATAACCTCTCTACAAAAGATCAATTAACATGGTGTCATACAAGACATTACCTTTCTGAAATGGTCAAAAGGGTGTTTGCACTTCATGACAGAGGTAAAATCGACTCAGTTTCATTAACTATGATAGATATTGATGACTTTAAATGGGTAAATGATACTTTTGGCCACGATATTGGTGATATTGTTTTGCAAGAAATAGGCAATGCACTTTTAACTCATACAAGGGAAGGGGATGTAGTAACGCGGTTTGGTGGCGAAGAATTTTCTATTCTGTGTATTAACGAAAATGAAAACTCTTTAAAAAATCTCGCTGAAAGAATCAGAAGTGCTATTGAAAATACAAAATGGAGCAAACCTCTTGATAAAGTAAAAATTACAGCAAGTTTTGGAATAGCTTTCAGGAAAAAGAATGAGACCTATGAATCACTTCTAAGGCACGCTGATACAATGCTTTATAAATCCAAAAAATCTGGCAAAAACTGCGTCAGTATTGATATTACACAATCTTAAATTTTAGACCAACTTTTGAAAAATAAATTTTTTCTTTTAACATTTCTTTCAATATGTAGTAAGCATCCACACCTGTACAATGCCCCGTAATGACTTTTGTTATACCTGAATTATTAAGCAAATTTGCAATCCTTGAAACTTCTTCAGTTTTCGAACGAAAAAGGTGAAATCCACCAATTAAAGCATATATATTAACGTCACCAAATTTTTTTCTTGCATCAATAAGAATATTTTCAATACCGCAATGGGAGCACCCCGTAAAAATAACCAACCCTTTGTCTGTTTTAATACCAAGATATTGTTCATCAGGGAAAAAATCTTTTACATATCCGGATAAAGTTTTCATAAAAAGGTTTTCATCTGCATCAAAATCTACATATCGAGGCACTGAGCCTGACAGATAAACATTATTAGCAACTTCCGTAAAATCTTCATTCAAAATAAATTTGATATTTTCCATTTTTAAAATATTTTTATCCAAACCTATATAGTCAAAAGCATCATCTCTTCGTCTTAAGTGCTCTGAAAAAACATTTTTATGGGTATATATGTTCAAATCAATATTTTGAAAATTTAAAAATCCGTTGGCTTGGTCATAATGCCCGTGGCTTAATACTGCAAAATCAATTTTTTTATCCTTAATCAAACCAAAATTATTTTTTATGGCAGGCCCTTGCCCAGAATCAAACAGAATATTTACGTCGTTATATCTTATTAGGCAGGAAAACCCATGCTCACTAACAAGCATGGGTTTGTCAACATAATTGTCACATAAAATAGTTATTTCAAGACTGCTCTTATGCATCAAAATAGAGTTTAAATTCGTATGGGTGTACCCTTGTATTGACAGGTTTACACTCATTTTCCCTCTTATAGGTAATCCAGGTTGATATAACGTCCTCTGTAAATACATCACCTTTGAGTAAGAACTCATGGTCTTTTTCAAGCTCATTAAGCGCCTCATCAAGACTTCCAGGCATTTGAGGAATGTTTGAAAGTTCAATTGGATCAAGGTCATAAAGGTTTTTGTCCATTGGCTCACCTGGATCAATTTTATTTTCTATACCGTCAAGACCTGCCATAAGCATTGCAGTAAAAGCAAGATAAGGGTTGCAAGATGGGTCCGGGAATCTTACCTCTACTCTCTTTGCCTTTGGAGAATTGCTGTACATTGGTATTCTTAACGCTGCACTTCTATTCCTTGAAGAATATGCAAGATTCACAGGGGCTTCATAACCTGGAACAAGCCTTTTATATGAGTTTGTACCTGGATTGGTAAATGCAGCAATTGCCCTTGCATGTTTTATAATACCACCGATATAGTAGAGAGCAAGTTCACTAAGGCCGGCATACTCATCACCTGCAAAAAGCGGTTTACCATCTTTCCATAGTGACTGATGGCAGTGCATTCCACTTCCGTTATCGCCAAACATAGGCTTTGGCATAAAAGTTACAGTTTTACCATGCATTCTGGCAACATTTTTTACAACATATTTATAAAGCTGCATATTATCAGCCTGTTCTACCATTGGTGCATATTTCACATCAATTTCACATTGCCCGCCAGTTGCAACTTCATGGTGATGAGCTTCTACGGTAATCCCAAGCTGCTCCATTATCAAGCACATTTCAGCTCTTAAATCCATCAAAGTATCGTGTGGTGGTACAGGGAAGTATCCTTCCTTATGTCTGATTTTGTAGCCAAGATTTTGTCCATCCTGTTTGCTTCCGGTATTCCACTCACCTTCAGCGCTGTCAAAGAAGAAAAAACCGCTGTTTGAAGTATAACCATATCTTACATTATCAAAAACAAAAAATTCTGCTTCAGGTCCAAAAAATGCAGTATCTGCAATTCCTGTCCCTTTCATGTAATTGATTGCCTTTTTAGCTATATGCCTTGGGTCTCTTGTATAAGGCTCCTTGGTAATAGGATCATAAACATTACAAATCAATATAAGGGTAGGTGCAGCAGAAAAAGGGTCTATCTTTGCAGTAGCAGGGTCAGGGAGCAATATCATATCACTGTTGTTGATCGCCTGCCACCCTCTGATACTTGAACCATCAAAACCCATTCCGTCTTCAAAAGTATCCAAAGTAAGCTCGTGGGCAGGATAGCTGCAATGTTGCCATAATCCGATAAAGTCCATAAACCTTAGGTCGACAAATTTAATATCCTTCTCTTCAACAAGTTTTAAAATCTCTTTAGGTGTCATAAGTCCTCCTGTTTTTTTAATATATTTTTTAAAGAGCGTTTTCTCCCAACTCGCCTGTTCTTATTCTTATAACCTGTTCAACAGGCAATACAAAAATTTTGCCATCTCCTATTCTTCCGGTTTTTGCGGCATCCATAATTACCTTTACAGCATCTTCAACCAATTCATCCGGCAAAACCAACTCGATTTTAATCTTAGGTATAAAATCGATAACATATTCAGCACCTCTATAAAGCTCAGTATGCCCTTTCTGACGGCCAAATCCCTTTACCTCAGATATCGTAATCCCTTTTATACCAAGCTCAGTCAATTTTTCCTTAACGTCGTCAAGTTTGAATGGTTTGATTAAAGCCTCAATTTTCTTCATAATTCCTCCATTTATTGTTCTAAATTTATATCAAAATATATGCCAAATTTTTCCATTATTTTCACTATCATATTCAACAAATTTTCCATAATGCTGCCTATATTTTAATCACTACAGTTTATTATTTAATCATAAGAATACTCTCAAGATTTTTAACTCTAATTTCATCTTTATCCGTATTTTTACCCAGTTTGTTCATTATTTTTATTTTTATCAATAAATCCCTATAAATATTGAGTGTCCAGCCATTAAATCTGTCTATCTGATAGGCTTCATCAATCAACATTAGCCCTGTTTCATTCATCAACAATGCCGCTTCATTTCTCAAAACCCTGCTAACGAAATATTCGGGAAACTCAGCAAATTTTTCTTTAATATTATTGTAATTATTCTGTTTTATGATTTTCAAATACTTCTGATAATATTCAGGCAATTTAGTTATTTCATATTCTTTCCCTTCAACAAAATTTAAAAAATTGTCCTCCTCACTACATCTTCCATTTTCTGCAAAAAATCGTGCATCTTCGAGAGCTTTGGTGTCTTTATACTCCTCATTCAATAAAAACCTGGACACATAAATCCTGCTCAGATTGCAAAAATCATCATTTCTCTGAAATATATTCACTGCCTTGTCAAAATACACAGATGAAACACGATTTCCTTTAAGATAATTATCTATGTACTTTTCGTATAAAGACTCCCCTTCCTGATATTCAGGGGATATTTTTTTTGAGCTGCACGAGAACAAAAATACTGTTATTATCAAAATCATAAATGTTTGCTTCATGGTAATTTCAATTTCCTTACTTCTTCTTCATTCTTAGAATCAAAGGGCCATTTCCCTTTTAAATTCAAAATCAAATCATTGGTATTGGACAAAATATAATCAGCCTCGTTTCGGATTTTGCTAATATTATCGGTAGCTTCCCCTATGTCGCTTGTAATCTTGTTAACATTTGCCAGAATCGGGTCAATTTCAGATACGCTGTTATTAATATTTTCAATCAGTTTTTTTGAAACACCTACCAGCGTATTGATGCCATTAACATCAACCTCATCTATTTTGCGATTTACTGAATTAGTTGTTTTTATAGTATTATCAGCTATTTTGTCTATCTTCAACTGCAAGTTGTAAACGTTGTCCAACAATTTTACAGTTTCATTTTTCAAGTAATCACTTCTTAACAGGTATCCAAGCGAACCCTCTTTGTTTACAAGATCGCTGCCAAGGCTTTCAAGACCCTTCATAAAAGTATTAAATGACCCTTTCTCATCTGCTACTCTATCAGTTATTACCCTTATATTTTCTACAATAATTTTCAAGTCATCCATGACAGGTTTAGCTTTCTCAATAATCTCATCAAGCCCTTTATCTTTTTTAAGTAAAAATTCATATCCATCTTTCACCTGTTGACCAGTCCCGCCCTCAAAAACAACCGATGATGAACCAATAAAATTTTGAGCCACAAGTTTAGCCACTGAATCTTCTCTGACCCATTTTACATAATCTTCAGGAATATTTATTTTCATTATTACTTCACCAGTATCCTTCAGATCCACAGAGTCAACTCTTGCTATCTGAAATCCAGAAAATAGGACAGGCATACCTTTTTTTATTCCATCACCGGAAGGCGCTTTTACAAAAACATGAATCTTTTTTGTAAAGACTTTTTTATTAATACCTACAAGCACACCGGTAGCAATAATAATAAATATGGCAGCCAGTATAAACAAACCAACTTTAAACTCTAAATTTTTAAACCTTGGGTCAGCCAATTTTTATAATCCTCAATTGTATTGTATTCAAAGCCATCATAAATATTTTTATATCTATTATACTCCATAAAAAGCACATTGTCACTTTTTTCTGCCTTTAAAAAACTAACAACACTTTTTTTTTCCTCGAGAGTTAAATCGTAAATCTCATTTATTACAACTATTTTGTCAAAACCTGACAGATACCCCTGCAAGAATCTTACAACAAAATTTTCATATTTACTCAATTCATTCTGCCTAAAGTGAATCTTTGTATCCATGTTAAATTGTTTTAATAATGATGCAACTTTATCATAATATTTGTCCAATTTTTCACCTGTATGGTAACAAACTGGCAAAACAATATTTTCAAAAACAGATAGGTTGCTTATCAGAGGAAATATTTTGTTTACAACCGCAATGCGAACATTTTTCAATGCCAAAATATCATAAATTATTTCTTTGTCATTAATTTTATTATCTATCCAACATATATTCATATCAAAAATCCGGTTATTTCCACAAATATAATTCCATAAAAAAGTCTCATCATCCCCTTTAACAATGCCACAGGAATCTCAGTATTTGCATTTTTAACACTTTTGGAAGTATATATTGGAATGGCCATTAGTAAAAATCCAAAAAATGTTGATTTATATAAAAAGCAAAATATATCAGTAAGATTTACATAGTCCAGGATAATATTGGTAATATATGCGAAATCCGCACCTGTCTGAATGCTCAGTAAAAAATATCCACCTGCCAAAGAAAAAAAGGTAAAAAA
This sequence comes from Deferrivibrio sp., assembly GCF_055117995.1. Classification (NCBI taxonomy): domain Bacteria; kingdom Pseudomonadati; phylum Deferribacterota; class Deferribacteres; order Deferribacterales; family Deferrivibrionaceae; genus Deferrivibrio; species Deferrivibrio sp. The sequence goes on from NZ_JBSQOT010000001.1 coordinate 167,517, forward strand.
TGTTGATAAACATACCATAGAAATAAGGCCTGCCATAACTCTTGGGACATATAAATAATCTGTCAGGTCTACTTTATACATCTTCAGCGTCCTTGTTTCGCCTGTAATATTCATTACCGCAATCTCTGCACCAACTGCAGTAGAGGAGCGAAGAGCAAGCATAATCACCGAAATCAATGGTGCAAGCTCCCTTATTATCAACACAGACAATACCTGCCCTATTTCCTGATAAGCATTTAATTTTATAAGAAACTGGGTCAAAAATCCTACAAACACAAACCCCATGAAAAGGGAAATGATGGAAAAAACCGATAAAATTTGAACGCCAGTAAAATATATTTGTCTAAAAAAAACAAGTTTTACTGTCGGATTAAACATATTCATTTTCAAAATATTTCTAATCAAAAAAGAAGAAAATCCGATAAATTCAACAATCGTTTTAGAAGATTCAACAAAAAATTTTCCTGCTTTTATGCAAACATTAACAAACATCCATTTATCCAATATTATTTAATGATAATGACTTTTTTAATAATAACATATTTTATTTGATAAAGTAATGATTTTGTTAGGTGAATTTAAAAAGAAACAATTTGTTGTGGTTTATAGTTTAAAAAAAGCGTGCAAATAAATGCACGCTATGAAAATTATTTATTAAACACCTCTTTAAGGTATTCTGTAAATCTTTTCCAGGATTTTTTATCTGCATCTTCTCTATACCTGTCGCTTCCAAAAACTGTAAATGCATGAGGTGCACCACTATATGTAATCATTTCATGTTTTACTTTGTTAGCCTCAAGCTCTTTCACAAGGTTTGCAAAATCTTCAATTTTGACTGACGCATCTGCACTTCCGTGAAAAACGAGCATTTCACCTTTAACATTGGAATAATCCTGGCCTTCAGGTGTTGCAAGCCCTCCATGAAATGGCACAAATGCTTTTAAGCTGGCACCACTTCTTGCAAATTCAAGGATTGTAGTCCCGCCAAAACAATAACCCATTCCAATCGCATTTTTAACATTTGCATTCAAAGAAACAGCTTTGTCATAAGCGGCATACAAAATGCCTCTCATTTTATTTCTGTCTTTGTATAATGCACCTGTAAGTGCCCTTTTTTCATCTACTGTAACAGGCTTCACACCTTTTCCAAACATATCAATTACAAACACAGAATACCCAAGCTCGTTTAGCATTTCAGTTCTCTTGATTTCGTAATCAGTTATACCATCCCAATCATGCACCATAAAAACAAGCGGGGAATCAGCTTTTACTCTGGAATAATATCCTTCATACTCTGCCCCCTGATAGTTATAAATCACAAAGTCACCTGCGATGCCGATTCCTGAAAATACAAAAAAGATTATGATAAATTTTATCAGCTTCATATAAGCCTCCTTTCACTAAAGCATACTACACAAATATGATTTATCTATAAAAAATCAATAGCTTTTTAAAAAATCGCTTATTATTAATGTATTTTCTTTTGTAACTTTTACGTCACATTTTCTTGCTGCTGAATGTCAAATTATAATGGGCAGTCCGGTTCTTTCAAAATGAAATTTATACAGCTTAAATGTAAAAACATTAAAATTAGACTATTGAGCACCAGGAAGATATTTTTATTTTATTTTGCAAAAACTTTGTAACTAAACTTTACTGTTTTTAATGGAAAATAACACAATAAGTAAAATATTATGGTAGTTACAGATGAAGCTATACATTTTTGATAATAGCAATGAAATAAACAAACAATAATGTTAAAAAAACATTTTAAATAACAGTATAATTTATTATAATTACCTAAATAAACGGAAAATTGGATGAAAATTCAACCTGTTGCAAAATTTGCAACAGTTCAAATTGAAGGTAAGCGAAAAGTCAAAAATACCTTATTTCTCAAAAACCTGATACGGCAATATGACTTCCTGCACTTTGTCAGCAATTTTGCTATATTTATTGTAAAACTCCGTAAATGTTAGCTCCTCAGCATATCCATATAACAAATTAAAATTTACAGTCTTATCATCGGTAGCTGCAATCAAAAATGCTTCACTATCCTGACTATGACCATCAAACGTTGACATTTCAAGGTCATATATTGCACCTTTTTCAGGAAACAAAAATTCTTCGCCTTTTGTCAACATTTTTTCCCTGTGATAAGTGTTTGGGTAGAGCATTACAACTTTGTCATTTGCCATAAGATTAAATATCGCAAATTGTGCGTCTTTTCGTGCCTTTATTTTTATAAATGCTTTATCCCCCTTTATGAATGTTATCTTGTTTAATTTTGCCTCAAGCCCAACATCAACCAACTTTTCAGGCACCATAACTTCAGCTTCTATCCTTACCCTATATTCAGGTATAGGGACGGCAGATTCCTCTGACCTGTATTCACCAAGAGGCAACCACTCCTTCTTTTCGCTTACAATATACCCGGATGTAAATGTCTTAATCAAATCTACAGCCAATTTACCATTTGTGACAATTGTATTTGCTGCCACCTTTATACCGCTTGCCTTTTCAATAGCATCTGCCCTCGCCCTTTGAAGTGCGGTAAGCCTTGCCTGCTTCGCAGTAATACCTATAATCGCACATGAACCTTCCCCTACTACCTTTGTTACCATACCGGCAAAACCGCTTTTCATAACAAACAGGGTAAAAATTATAAATACAAATCTTTTCATTATTTCAGCACCACAAGTACATCAGAAGGGTTGCCATCAGTTTGTGGAGTTTGTTCAACACCATGCTGTTTCCTTGCCTCGTAAGGGACATTGTCTTTTAAGTAATTTGCCATTTCAGCCACTGTAATCTTTTTATCTCCATTACCATCAGCATTACCCTGCAAACCTTTTAGAAACCAATATGTAAACATTGAGTGCTCTTTTTCAGGATACCATGTGGACACATGATTTACCAATGAGCTTGTAAAAAGCATCGCCTGCTTTGGCTTTTGATATTCAGATTTTACTTTCAAGGCTCCGGGGCTTATATTTTAAAATAACATCCCCTTCGCAGAGTCACCCGAAAAACATGCATCAATTACAATCGTAATCTTTTTGGCTCCTATCTTTGCAAGATTATCATAAAATTGCTGCAATTTATATCCGCTTGTAGAAATATATTGAGGGTCACCATCAACAGGTACAAAGTAAGCATCGTTAGTATTCAAATCAGGTGCCCCATGACCTACATAATAAACAAAAACATTTGAAACACCGGGTTTTACATAGTTTTTAAGCTGGCTTCTATTTGATGTATTTGTACCAAAAATTTGGTTAAATTTGGAAAGTGTCGCATCCTCTACAAAAATAATATTCCCTTCCATGAAACCAAATGTCTTGATCAAATGTTTTTTACAGCAAGTGCATCATTTTTGGCAAAGTCAACTTTAGGAATATACTTGTAATCAGAATTACCTATTACAACCGCCACATCGTATCTGTCAGCTTTTTGCAGCCCTTCGGGTATATTTTTTCTTTCAATATCTGTTGTATAAGATACCCCCTTTTGTCAAGACTTTTTTTCATAGATTTTAATTTTCCTTCATTCATGCTGTTTCACTCAGTAAAGTGTCTTCTTTTAACATACCCTG